>NZ_JBIUWQ010000056.1:0-29407 GCF_044743525.1 Pseudomonas sp. NPDC087598
TGAACTTGCAGATCGTGACGGCAGGTAAGAAGATCTAAAACCGTCCACCATGTCTCCGAACATGTGTCCACCATGTCTCCGGTACATACACTCCCGGAGGGAGAGGGGACTGACCGTGTTGAATGTGCAAGGTACGCCGACCTGAAATTCCTGAGCCGAACTCAGGACTTGAAGCTTCCCCAGTCTGCTCCCTTTCCCCCTCTACCCCTTGGGCTAGAGGGCTGGGGTGAGGGGGATGGATCTCAAACCGACCACAAAACCCAAGCCCGCCGCACAAACAAAAAAGCCCTGATCTCTCGACCAGGGCTTTTTCACATCAGCGCAAATTTACAGGCCGTTGGCCTTCTTGAACTCGCGACGACGACGGTGCAGCACCGGCTCGGTATAACCGTTCGGCTGCTGGGTGCCTTCGATCACCAGTTCGACCGCTGCCTGGAAGGCGATGTTGCTGTCGAAGTTCGGTGCCAGCGGACGGTACAGCGAGTCGTTGGCGTTCTGACGGTCCACTACCGGCGCCATGCGCTTGAGGCTTTCCATCACTTGCGCTTCGGTAACCACGCCATGACGCAACCAGTTGGCGATGTGCTGGCTGGAGATACGCAGCGTTGCACGGTCTTCCATCAGGCCGACATCATTGATGTCCGGCACTTTCGAACAACCCACGCCCTGGTCGATCCAGCGCACCACGTAACCGAGAATGCCCTGGGCGTTGTTGTCCAGTTCGTTCTTGATCTGCTCTGGCGTCCAGTTCGGGTTGACCGCCAGCGGGATGGTCAGAATGTCGTCCACCGACGCACGGGCACGTTTGGCCAGTTCGGCCTGACGGGCGAACACGTCGACCTTGTGGTAATGCAGCGCGTGCAGCGCCGCAGCGGTCGGCGATGGAACCCAGGCAGTGTTGGCGCCAGCCAATGGGTGAGCGATTTTCTGTTCGAGCATTGCCGCCATCAGGTCGGGCATGGCCCACATGCCTTTACCGATCTGTGCGCGACCTTGCAGGCCGGTGCTCAGACCGATATCGACGTTCCAGTTCTCGTAGGCGCCGATCCACTTTTCAGCCTTCATGTCGGCCTTGCGTACCATCGGGCCGGCTTCCATGGAGGTGTGAATTTCGTCGCCGGTGCGGTCGAGGAAACCGGTGTTGATGAACACCACGCGCTCGCTGGCAGCCTTGATGCAGGCCTTGAGGTTGACCGTGGTGCGGCGCTCCTCGTCCATGATCCCGACTTTCAGGGTGTTGCGTTTCAGGCCCAACACGTCTTCGATGCGGCCGAACAGCTCGTTGGTGAACGCCGCTTCTTCCGGGCCGTGCATCTTCGGTTTAACGATGTAGACGGAACCGGTGCGGGTGTTCTTGCGCGAGGTGTTGCCGTTGAGGTTGTGCATTGCTGCCAGGCAAGTCACCAGACCGTCAAGGATACCTTCCGGTACTTCGTTGCCGTCCTTGTCGAGAATGGCATCGATGGTCATCAGATGGCCAACGTTACGCACGAACAATAGCGAACGACCGTGCAGGGTCACTTCGCCGCCATTGGGCGTGGTGTAGCTGCGATCCGGGTTCATGGTGCGGGTGAAGGTCTGGCCGCCCTTGGACACGGATTCCGCCAGGTCGCCCTTCATCAGGCCGAGCCAGTTGCGGTAGATCACCACTTTGTCGTCGGCATCGACGGCGGCGACGGAGTCTTCGCAGTCCATGATGGTGGTCAGGGCCGCTTCCATCAGCACGTCTTTGACACCGGCGGCGTCGGTCTGGCCGACCGGGGTGCTGGCGTCGATCTGGATTTCGAAATGCAGACCGTTGTGCTTCAGCAGGATGGCGATTGGCGCGTTGGCATCGCCCTGGAAGCCGATCAGTTGAGCGTCGTCACGCAGGCCGCTGTTGCTGCCGCCCTTGAGGGTGACCAGCAGTTTGCCGTCAGCGATTTTGTAGCCGGTCGAATCGACGTGGGAGCCTGCGGCCAATGGCGCGGCTTCGTCGAGGAAGGCACGGGCGAAGGCGATGACTTTGTCGCCACGCACCTTGTTGTAGCCTTTGCCTTTTTCCGCGCCACCTTCTTCGCTGATCGCGTCGGTGCCGTAGAGGGCGTCGTACAGCGAACCCCAGCGGGCGTTCGAGGCATTGAGAGCGAAGCGGGCATTCATCACCGGCACAACGAGTTGCGGGCCGGCGGTACGGGCGATTTCATCATCGACGTTTTGCGTCGTTGCCTGGAAATCAGCCGCTTCTGGCAGCAGATAACCGATTTCTTGCAGGAAGGCTTTGTAGGCCACGGCGTCGTGCGCCTGGCCGGCGCGTTCCTGATGCCAGGCATCAATGCGAGCCTGGAAGTCATCGCGTTTGGCGAGTAGGGCTTTGTTCTTCGGTGCCAGGTCGTGAATGACCTTGTCGGCACCTTCCCAGAATTTGTCGGCGGTGAGGCCGGTACCGGGAATGGCTTCGTTGTTCACGAAGTCGAACAGGACTTTGGCGACCTGCAGGCCACCGACTTGAACGTGTTCAGTCATTGCTTGCCTCACTCTGCTCAGCTATTTCGCTTTTCAGCTCTTCAAATTGACAATGAAGCCTCTGGCCATTTAAACCACAAACCTGCCGACCAGTACATGCCATTGCTGGCGGCTGGGGTAGGACCAATCAACGGCTTAGGGCCTTGCTGACGGGGCTTTCAGGGTTGCGAACATGCCTTGGGCAGACATCGATCCAGCGTTATGTAGTGCGCGCCGAGGCATACTACATGATGAGTTGCGCTTGTGAAAATCAGACTAATAACGTCGTTCTGCGACCTCATGTCGCATTGCGGTCACATCGCGGAACGGGATGTTCTCAAAAAACCATTGGATTGTTCCAGCTAAATATCAAAAGTTGTACACATAAATACTATTCAGCTGCTATGGCCCATGACTTCTGCCACGAAGGGGCCTTGTGGTGAGGTTAATTGTGGCGAGGGGATTTATCTTCGTTGGGTGGCGAAGCCGCCCCCTGCGTTCTGGCAGGTAAACCGAATTGGCAGGATCTACGACTGCTGCGCAGCCGGACGGGGATAAATCCCCTCGCCACAGGTTTTTCCCAAATCAAATTCACAGGTGGGTGTTCACTTGGGGATGGCGGCCGAATTTCGGTGCTTGCCTATACTTGCTCTTCTATAACAAAAGTCATGACAAGAGGGCTGCGCCATGGACCATCTCGTACTCACCGTTTTCGCCCCGGACAAGCCCGGGCAGGTCGAGCGCATTGCCCAATGTATCGCCGAGCATGGCGGTAACTGGCTGGAAAGTCGGATGTCGCGGATGGCCGGGCAGTTCGCCGGGATTCTGCGGGTGGGCGTACCGGCAGAGGCTTACGACGAATTAGTCGATGCCTTACAAGCGCTGTCGACTCACGGCATTCGCGTGCTGATCGCTGAAAGCGGTATCGAGCAGTCCTGTACCTGGAAACCGATAGCCATGGAACTGGTGGGCAATGATCGTCCGGGGATCGTCCGCGATATCACCCGGCTGTTGAGCGAGCAGGGTGTGAACCTCGAACGGCTGGTGACGGAGGTGCGGCCGGCGCCGATGAGCAGTGAACCGTTGTTCCACGCCGAAGCAATTCTCGCCGTGCCGCTGACCTTGTCGCTGGACGTGTTGCAGTCGCGCCTGGAAACCCTGGCCGATGATCTGATGGTCGAATTGGTGTTACGCACCGACGTTTAAGGCCTCGCGGGTTATCCAGTTTTAACGTGCACCTGCCTGTGGATAACCTGTAGAGACCGCGCTCCAGGCCACGTCGACCGTGGCCTTGCGTGAGTTGATCAAAAAACCGCCAGCATTCAACAACTTGCGCACAAACGCCGGGGATCACGCTGTGGATAACCTTGGGAAGGAACGATGCAGGCCACGAGAACCGTGGCCTGCGGAGGTTTGTATGTTTTTTGATCAGGCGCGGCGGCGCAAACTTATCCACGCGTCGACGCTGTAAACCGCCAGACCGGCCCAAATGAACATAAACGCGACCAGCGTGCTCGACGACAAGTGCTCACCAAACAGCAGTACTGCCTGCAACAGCACCAGAGTTGGCGCGAGGTATTGCAGGAAGCCGATAGTGGTGTAGGGCAAGTGTCGGGTGGCGGCGTTGAAGCACACCAGCGGCACCAGCGTCACCGGGCCGGCCGCCACCAGCCACCAGGCTTGCGATGTGGTCCAGAACTCCGGTTGAGCGCTGGTCGCGGTCTGATTGAACAGCAACCACGCGATAGCGATCGGCACCAGCATCCAGGTTTCCACCACCAGCCCCGGCAAGGCCTTGACCGGTGCCTGCTTGCGGATCAGCCCGTAGAAACCGAAGGTCAGCGCCAGCACCAGCGATACCCACGGCAAGCTGCCGACCTGCCACACCTGTTGCGCTACGCCCACGGCTGCCAGACCGACCGCGACCCACTGCATCCGGCGCAGACGCTCGCCAAGAATCAACATCCCCAGCAGCACATTCACCAGTGGGTTGATGTAGTAACCGAGGCTCGCTTCGAGCATGCGCCCGTTGTTCACCGACCACACATAAGTCAGCCAGTTGGCGGCGATCAGCGTGCCGCTCAAGGCCAGAATCGCCAGACGCTTGGGGTTATCCAGCAGTTCGCGCAGCCATCCCGGGTGTTTCCACACCATCAACAGCAGGGCGCCAAACAGCGCCGACCACAACACCCGATGGATGATGATCTCGACTGCCGGCACTTCGGCGATGGCTTTGAAGTAGATCGGGAACAGGCCCCAGATGATGTAGGCACTCAGGCCCAGAATGTACCCGCGACGCGGGTTGGCGGCTTGCATGCAGAATCCTTGCTTAGGCAGCTAACAAAAGAAGGGATTGTAAGGAGATTTGTCGATGAATGCCGCAGCGCAGTGGTCGGGAAATTGTGAACAGAGGAAAAATGTGGGAGCGAGCCTGCTCGCGAAGGCGTCTTGTCAGTCGACATCGATGTTGAATGTCAGTCCGTATTCGCGAGCAGGCTCGCTCCCACAATGATGTTGGTGAGTCAGAAGAGTTTCAGCGGTTCTTCGTTGAGCGCTGAAAGCTGCTCACGCAACGCGAGCACCTGATCGCCCCAATAACGTTCGGTGCCGAACCACGGAAAGCTGTGCGGAAACGCCGGATCATCCCAGCGCCGCGCCAGCCAGGCGCTGTAGTGCATCAGGCGCAATGCGCGCAGCGGCTCGATCAACGCCAGTTCACGGGGATCGAAGTCGTGGAATTCGTTGTAGCCGTCCATCAACTCTGACAGTTGCCCCAGGCATTCCTGGCGATCACCGGCGAGCATCATCCAGATGTCCTGCACTGCCGGGCCCATGCGGCAGTCGTCGAGGTCGACGATGTGAAACATCTCGTCGCGGCACATCATGTTGCCGGGGTGGCAATCGCCGTGCATGCGGATGTTCTGGTGCGGCGTGTTGGCGTAGGCATCTTCGACACGTTTGAGCAGGTCGCGGGCGACGGACTCATAGGCCGGCAGCAGGCTTTTCGGAATGAAATTGCCTTCGAGCAATGTAGCCAGCGAGGCATGGCCGAAGTTCTGCACGGCGAGCGCTTCACGGTGTTCGAACGGCTTGGTCGCGCCGACCGCATGAATACGGCCGAGCAACTGCCCGAGGCGATACAGCTGATCAAGATTGCCCGGCTCCGGTGCGCGGCCACCACGACGGGGAAACAGGGTGAAACGGAAACCGGCGTGTTCGTGCAGGGTTTCGCCGTTGTGGATCAGCGGCGCGACTACGGGGATTTCGACGTCGGCCAGTTCGAAGGTGAACTTGTGCTCTTCGAGGATGGCTTCGTTGGTCCAGCGCTGCGGACGGTAGAACTTGGCGATCAGCGGTTCGGAGTCTTCGATGCCGACTTGATAAACGCGGTTTTCGTAGCTGTTGAGCGCCAGAATGCGCGCATCGCTCAGGAACCCGATGCTTTCAACGGCATCAAGGACGAGGTCGGGTGTGAGGGTTTCAAACGGGTGGGCCATGCTGACTCCTGCGCGCAGCAGGCTGCCGCGTCCGGCCCAGCATGGTAGCGCAGATGGCAGCGGGGGAGGTGGTTGTGTCTGATCGGGCCTATTCGCGAGCAGGCTCGCTCCCACATTTGGGATGCGATCCCCTGTGGGAGCGAGCCTGCTCGCGAAGACGGTTTATCAGGCGCCGACGATCCCGCCATCCTCACGGGTAATCGCCATCACCGAGGAGCGCGGTTTGCCATTCGGCAAATGCTCGGGGAAGGTCGATCCACCGTTCTCACCCGGATGCTGAATCCCGACAAACAGGGTTTTCTGATCCGGCGAAAAGCTGATCCCCGTCACCTCACAACCAATCGGCCCGACCATGAAACGGCGAATCTCACCGGTCTTGGGGTCAGCGCACAACATCTGGTTATTGCCCATCCCGGCGAAGTCCCCAGCATTGCTCGAATCGCCGTCGGTGAGAATCCACAAGCGTCCGGCCTTGTCGAAACCCAGCCCATCCGGGCTATTGAACATGTTCTGCGGGGTGATGTTGGACGAGCCACCTTTTGGCGTGCCGGCGTGCACGCTTGGGTTGCCGGCAACCACGAACAAGTCCCAGGCAAACGTCTTCGACGCGTGATCGTCGCGGTCGGTGCGCCAGCGCAGAATCTGCCCGTAGACGTTCTTCTCACGCGGGTTCGGGCCGCCCACCGGTTGACCGTCTTCGCCACGCTTGGCGTTGTTGGTCAGGGTGCAATAAACCTGGCCGTCCTTCGGGCTGACCACGATCCATTCCGGGCGGTCCATGCGCGTGGCGCCGACGACGCTGGCGGCGAGGCGCGCGTGGATCAGCACTTCGGCCTGATCGGCGAAACCGCTGCTGGCGTCGATGCCGTTCTTGCCGTGGGTCAGCTCAATCCATTGGCCCTGGCCTTTCGGGTGATCGGGATTGCTGTCGCCGTTGTCGAACTTCGCCACGTACAGCGTGCCGTGATCGAGGATGTCGCGGTTGGCCTTGGCATTACGATGGTTGATGCGGTCGCGGCTGACGAATTTGTAGATGAATTCGCCACGCTCGTCATCGCCCATGTACACCACGGCGCGGCCATCGTCGGTCTCGGCCAGGGCGGCGTTTTCATGTTTGAAGCGGCCCAGCGCCGTGCGTTTGACCGGGGTCGATTGCGGATCAAACGGGTCGATTTCGACCACCCAGCCGTGACGGTTGAGTTCGTTGGGGTTCTTCGCCATGTCGAAGCGCGGGTCGTGCGGGTGCCAGTTGATTTCGCGGCTGGCGGCGGATACGCCGTAGCGCTTTTGCGCCGGGTCGAACTGCTGCTGGGCGTTGCTGCTGCCGAAGCAATCAGTGAAGTTCTCTTCGCAGGTCAGGTAAGTGCCCCACGGGGTTTTACCGTTGGCGCAATTCTGGAAGGTGCCGAGGACTTTCTTGCCGTGCTTGTCGGCAGCAGTTTTCATCAGGTCGTGGCCGGCTGCCGGGCCGCCAATGCGCAACGGCGAGTTGCCGTGGATGCGACGGTTGTAGCGCGAACCCTGAACGAACTGCCATTGGCCGTTCTTGCGTTGCACCTCGATCACCGATACGCCTTCGCAGGCCAGCGCCTTGCGCACGTCTTCGGCCGATTGCGGCATGCCGCCGTGCGGGTAGAGGTAGCGGTAGTTGGTGTATTCGTTGTTGATCGCCATCAACGCGCGATTTCGATCGTCCGGGAATTCGAACAGGCTCATGCCGTCGTTGTTGTCGCCGAACTGCACTTCCTGTGCGGCGGCGGTGCCATTGCCACTCGGGTCGAAGGCCGGGCCGTTCTTTTGCAGCGGCTGGCCCCAACTGATCAACACCGAAGACTTGTAGCCTTTGGGCAGCGTGATGACGTCGGTGGTCGCGGCGGCAATGCTCTCGAAACCGAGCAGGCGGCTGTTGCCGGCACTGACGCCGGCAGCGAGTGCGCTGCGGCTCAACAGGCTGCCGCCGAGGAACATGGCGGCGCCGCACAACGCGCCGGCGCCGATGAAACCGCGACGGCTGAGGCCGACCATTTTTTCCAGATCAGTGGATTGGTTTTCTTCTAATAGGCTCACATCAGGCTCCCTGCTTGGTTTTGGCAGACACCTTAATGAGCGTCGATGACGCTTTCGTTGCAGGGCTTGATTAGAGCGGCGTACCGATCAGCACGTTGGACGGCGAAAACTGCACCTGTACCGATTGCCCTACGGTTAATCCGCGAGTGCGCAAGTCCAGCGGTTCGGCCAGCGCGCAGAGGGTGTGGCCGTTTGGCAAAGAAACACGTACTTCGCTGGGGCCGTCTTCGGCGTCGAGAATGGCTTCGAGGGTGCCTTTAAGAAGATTGTGTCCAGACGTTGCAGGCTGATCGCTGGCGAGCAATTCGAGCCAGCCGGCCTTGATCAGCGCGACCACTTCGGTGCCGGTTTGCAGTTCCAGATGCACGGTGCTGTCGTGGGTAATTTGCGCATCGAGGCACAGGCCTTCGGCCAGCTCCAGACGGATCAGGTCATTGCGGCCATGACTTTCGATCGCCACGACCTTGCCGTGCAACTGGTTACGCGCACTGGTGCGCAGCATCAGGCGCCCGAGCAAATCCAGATCGCTGGCATCTTCCGCCGCTTCGAGTACCTGCGCTTGCAAGGCTTGCAGCTTTTGATAAAGACGCAGCACGCGTTCGCCCTCATCCGACAACTTCGCGCCACCGCCACCCTTGCCCCCGACCGCACGTTCGACCAGCGGTTTCTGCGCCAGGTTGTTCAGCTCATCGATCGCATCCCAGGCCGCTTTGTAACTCAGGCCGGCACTTTTCGCGGCGCGGGTGATCGAGCCCTGTTCGGCGATGTGCTGCAGCAGGGCAATGCGCTGCGGACGGCGGACGATGTGCTGGGACAACAGAGAAGGCATGGACATGGATGGGTGCTTTTGTGCTGTGGCGGTGGGAAGTGAAGTTGGCCGCTTGCGACGCGAGAGTCAAGTCGAGCGGAGAGCCCTTGTAGGAGTGAGCCTGCTCGCGATGGCGTTGTCATTGCCAATATCTATGCTGACCTTTCCACCGCTATCGCGAGCAGGCTCACTCCTACAGGGGGATTGTGTTTGGCTTCAGGTTCCGGGTTTTGGCGTGCGGGCCAGGCAATAGACATCGACCCGCGCCGCGCCAGCCTCCATCAACAGTCGGGCCAGCGCCTGAGCAGTTGCGCCAGTGGTCAGCACATCATCGACCAACGCCAGATGCCGCCCCTGCACTGCGGCGTCAGGCACCAGAGCGAATGCCTGGCGCAGATTGCGTTTACGCGCTTTGGCGTCGAGATCCTGCTGGGCGTCGGTGTCCTTGATTCGGCGCAGAACCGTTTCCTCACACGGCAGATCCAGCGATGTGCTTAACCACCGCGCCAACATCGCCGCTTGATTAAAACCACGTTGACGCAGGCGTTGGCTCGCCAGCGGCACCGGCAACAAAGCGTCTGGACGTGGCAAACCCTCATCGAAGCGATGGTGCAGGTATTGTCCGAGAACGTCGGCGAGCAGGTGGCCAAACGGCCATTTCGCGTTGTGTTTAAAACGCGTAATCAGACTGTCCAGCGGGAAGCCGTAAAGCCAAGGTGCGACAACCCGTTCGAACGTCGGCGGCTCTAGCAGGCATTCGCCGCAGGTCAGGCCGGCGCTGGACAGCGGCAAGGCGCAGGTCTGGCAGTGCTCGCCGAGCCAGGGCAGCTCGATTTCGCAGGCGACGCAGATTGGCATTTCCGCTTCTGCGGGCTCATCGCACAACAAGCAGGTCTGTACGTTTTTTAAACAGATGTAAACCTGTCCTTCGTGTCGTGGTTGACAGCGCATGACTCTTCCTTAAATATGCCGAACATCCGTGTCGCGCCTGTGGGTATTCCGTTTCCCCGGCGCCAGCCAAGCATAACCAAGGAACTACCCATGAGCGCGAGCACCACTGCCACCCTGCGTCACGACTGGTCACTGGCCGAAGTCAAAGCACTTTTCGTACAGCCATTCAACGACTTGCTGTTCCAGGCGCAAACGGTGCATCGCGCGCACTTCGACGCCAACCGCGTTCAGGTGTCGACCCTGCTGTCGATCAAGACCGGCGCCTGCCCGGAAGACTGCAAATACTGCCCGCAGTCCGGTCACTACAACACCGGCCTGGAAAAAGAAAAGTTGATGGAAGTGCAGAAAGTCCTCGAAGAGGCCGCTCGTGCCAAAGCCATCGGTTCGACCCGTTTCTGCATGGGCGCCGCGTGGAAGCATCCGTCGGCGAAAGACATGCCGTACGTGCTGAAAATGGTCGAGGGTGTGAAAGCCCTGGGCCTGGAAACCTGCATGACCCTCGGTCGTCTCGATCAGGAGCAGACCGAAGCGCTGGCCAAGGCCGGCCTCGATTACTACAACCACAACCTCGACACGTCGCCGGAGTTCTACGGCAGCATCATCACCACCCGGACTTACAGCGAGCGCCTGCAGACGCTGGCTTACGTGCGCGAGTCGGGGATGAAGATCTGCTCCGGCGGCATTCTCGGCATGGGCGAGTCGCTGGACGACCGCGCCAATCTGCTGATCCAGTTGGCTAACCTGCCGGAACACCCGGAGTCGGTGCCGATCAACATGCTGGTGAAAGTCGCCGGTACGCCGCTGGAAAACGCTGAAGACATCGACCCGTTCGATTTCATCCGCATGCTCGCCGTGGCGCGCATCCTCATGCCGCAATCCCATGTGCGCCTGTCCGCCGGCCGCGAAGCGATGAACGAGCAGATGCAGGCATTGGCGTTCTTTGCCGGGGCCAACTCGATTTTCTACGGCGACAAGTTGCTGACCACCGCCAACCCGCAGGCGGACAAGGACATGCAATTGTTCGCGCGTCTGGGCATTCAACCGGAAGCCCGCGAAGAGCATGCCGATGAAGTGCACCAGGCTGCGATCGAACAAGCGCTGGTGGAGCAGAAGAGCAGCGAGCAGTTCTATAACGCTGCGGTGTAAAAATCTCTACGGATTCCTTTGAAGGAATGCAAAACCCCTGTAGGAGCGAGCCTGCTCGCGAAAGCGGTGCCTCAGTCGACATTGATGTTGGATGTAAAGGCCTCTTCGCGAGCAGGCTCGCTCCCACAGGGACCTGTGTCACTTGAAAGTCGAGGCCTGCATGTCTTTCGATCTCGCCGCACGCCTTGCTGCCCGTCGTGCCGAAAACCTCTACCGCCAGCGCCCGTTGCTTGAAAGCCCGCAAGGGCCCGAAGTGGTGGTCGACGGCCAACCGTTGCTGGCGTTCTGCAACAACGACTATCTGGGTCTGGCCAATCACCCGCAAGTGATCGAAGCCTGGCGTGCCGGTGCCGAACGCTGGGGCGTCGGCGGTGGCGCTTCGCATCTGGTGATCGGCCACAGTAGCCCGCATCACGCTCTGGAAGAAGCGCTGGCCGATCTCACTGGGCGCCCGCGTGCGCTGCTGTTTACCACTGGCTACATGGCAAATCTCGGTGCGGTCACGGCGCTGGTCGGGCAGGGCGATACAGTGCTGGAAGACCGCCTCAATCACGCTTCGCTGCTGGATGCCGGCTTGTTGTCCGGCGCGCGATTCAATCGCTATCTGCATAACGATGCGGTGAGTCTGGCCAAGCGTCTGGAGAAAGCCACCGGCAATACGCTGGTGGTCACCGATGGCGTGTTCAGCATGGACGGCGACCTTGCCGATCTGCCGGCGCTGGCCCGTGAGGCCAAGGCCAAAGGCGCGTGGCTGATGGTCGACGATGCCCATGGTTTCGGCCCACTGGGCGCCAATGGCGGTGGCATCGTCGAGCATTTCGGCTTGAGCCAAGAGGATGTGCCGGTATTGGTCGGCACGCTGGGTAAGGCGTTCGGCACGGCAGGCGCGTTTGTCGCCGGCAGTGAAGAGCTGATCGAAAGCCTGATCCAGTTCGCCCGCCCGTACATCTACACCACCAGCCAACCACCGGCGCTGGCCTGCGCGACACTGAAAAGTCTGGAATTGCTGCGCAGCGAGCACTGGCGTCGCGAGCATTTGCAGACGCTGATCCGCCAGTTCCGCCATGGCGCCGAGCAGATTGGCCTGGAGCTGATGGACAGCTTCACGCCGATCCAGCCGATCATGATCGGCGATGCCGGGCGCGCTGTACGCCTCTCGCAGATGCTGCGTGAACGCGGGCTGATGGTTACGGCGATTCGCCCGCCAACCGTGCCCGCCGGGAGTGCGCGCCTGCGCGTGACCCTGACCGCCGCCCACAGTGAGGCGCAGGTGCAGCTATTGTTAGAGGGACTGGCCGATTGCTTTGCCCAACTGTCGTCGGAGCCAAGCCATGCGTAATCGCCTCATCTTGCTGCCCGGCTGGGGCCTCGGCGTTTCGCCGATGGAACCCTTGGCCGCTGCATTGCAAGGGCTCGACGAGCACTTGAACGTCGATATCGAGCCATTGCCGGAGCTGGACTCCAGCGACGTGCAGGACTGGCTCGATGTGCTTGATGAGCGCATTCCCCAAGACGTCTGGCTCGCAGGCTGGTCGCTCGGCGGCATGCTCGCGTCCGAACTGGCGGCGCGCCGTGGTGAACGTTGCTGCGGTTTGCTGACGCTGGCGAGTAATCCGTCCTTCGTCGCCCACGAGCAATGGCCGAGTGCGATGCCCGGCGAAACGTTCGATGGCTTTCTCGCCGGTTGCAATGCCGATCCGCGGCTGACCCTCAAGCGATTTTCCCTGCTGTGTGCCCAAGGCGCCGAAGACCCGCGCGGATTGTCGCGACTGCTGCTTGGCGCTGCGCCAAGCGTTGCGCCGGCCGCGTTGATGGCCGGGCTGGAATTGCTCGCGCAACTGGACACTCGTGAAGCCTTGCAGGCGTTTCGCGGCCCGCAGTTACATCTGTTCGCCGGGCAGGACAGCCTGGTGCCAGCGGAGGCAGCGGGTGAATTGTTTGCCCTGTTGCCGGATATCGAAATTGGTCTGATCGAACAGGCCAGTCATGCGTTTCTTCTGGAGGACCCCCATGGAGTGGCGGGTGCGATCCAGGCCTTTCTACATGAGTGCGGTGATGACTGATTTGTCCCTTGTTGCGCTGCCCGGCGGCTTGCCTGACAAGCGCCAGGTGGCGGCCTCTTTCTCCCGTGCGGCGGCCAGTTACGACAGCGTCGCCGAGTTG
Source organism: Pseudomonas sp. NPDC087598 (assembly GCF_044743525.1). Taxonomy (NCBI): domain Bacteria; kingdom Pseudomonadati; phylum Pseudomonadota; class Gammaproteobacteria; order Pseudomonadales; family Pseudomonadaceae; genus Pseudomonas; species Pseudomonas sp. NPDC087598. The sequence goes on from NZ_JBIUWQ010000056.1 coordinate 13,117, forward strand.
CAACGCGATGTTGGTACACAGTTGCTGCGGCGCTTGCCGACGGATTTTTCGCCATCGCGATGGATGGATCTGGGGTGCGGCACCGGCTATTTCACCCGCGCGTTGGCCGAGCGCTTTGTCGGGCGGCAGGGGCTGGCGCTGGATATCGCCGAAGGCATGCTTGAACACGCCCGTCCGTTGGGAGGGGCCGAATATTTCATCGCCGGAGATGCGGAGCGTCTGCCATTGCAGGACGGCACCTGCGACTTGATCTTCTCCAGCCTGGCGGTGCAGTGGTGTGCGCAGTTTGATTCGGTGCTCAGTGAGGCGTTTCGCGTACTGAAACCGGGGGGGATTTTCGCGTTTGCTAGTCTTTGTGTAGGAACGTTGTATGAATTGCGTGATAGCTGGCGTCAGGTCGATGGCCTGGTGCACGTCAACCGTTTCCGCGAGTTCGCCCGCTATGAACAGTTGTGCGCGGCCAGTGGCTTGCGCACGGTGAGTCTGGAGAATCAGGCGCATGTGCTGCATTACCCGGATGTGCGCAGTTTGACTCATGAGCTGAAAGCGCTGGGTGCGCACAATCTGAACCCCGGGCGGCCGGGCGGATTGACCGGGCGGGCACGGATTCTTGGTCTGGTCGAGGCTTACGAGCAGTTCCGCGAGGCGTCGGGTTTGCCGGCGACTTATCAGGTGGTCTACGCCGTGTTGGAGAAACCTTTATGAGCGCCGCCTATTTCATCACTGGAACTGACACCGATGTAGGCAAGACCACGGTTGCCGCTGGATTGCTGCATGCGGCGCGCTCGGCGGGGTTGAGCACGGCGGCGGGCAAGCCTGTGGCTTCCGGTTGTGAGGTGACGACCAAGGGTTTGCGCAACGCCGATGCGCTGGCGCTGATGGCCGAATGTTCGTTGCCGTTGAGTTATCAACAGGTCAATCCCGTGGCCTTCGAACCGGCGATTGCGCCGCATCTGGCAGCACGCGAAGCCGGTGTCGCGCTGACGGTGCAATCGTTGCTGGCACCGATGCGCGAGATTCTGGCGATGAATGCCGATTTCACCCTGATCGAAGGCGCGGGTGGCTGGCGGGTGCCGTTGGCGGATCAGGACAATCTGTCGGATCTGGCCATCGCCCTGAAGCTGCCGGTGATTCTGGTGGTGGGTGTGCGGCTGGGGTGTATCAGTCATGCCTTGCTGACGGCTGAGGCGATTGCGCGTGATGGCCTGCAACTGGCGGGATGGGTGGCCAACATCATCGATCCGAAAACGTCGCGACTGGAAGAGAATCTGGCGACGCTGGCCGAACGGATTCCCGCGCCGTGCCTGGGTCGAGTGCCGAAACTCAAAGCGTTGAGCGCCGAGGCGGTTGCCGAGCATTTGCAACTGGATCTGCTTGACTAGTGTTTACCCATGAAGGCTGCCTATGGGCAGGCACTGTGCCATTAGTGTTTTTGACGGGTGTTTTTCTGACGCCTCTGGTTCAATGGCACACATTGATCCTTCCCAAGGATGAGAACTCCCATGGAAATCTCCGGTAACACAGCTTTTTATGCCGGTTTGAGCACCATTCAGACCGGGCAGAACCGTGTCGATCAGGCGGCTAGCCAGATCGCCAACAACACTATTGAGCGCTCGGTTACCAGTCAGTCTTCCGAGGCTCAGGTCGATCGTCTGCGCGGCGTCGATCGCAGCCAGCAAATGGATCCGGGCAGCGATATGGTCCAGATGGCTCAAGGCAAATTTCAAGTGGAGCTGGGGGCGAAAGTCGCCAAGGCCTCCGACGAAATGCTCGGGACGATCATCGACACGTTTGCCTGATCTTTCTCGCTTTGTGCATTCCGAACGCCGCGCCTTGTCGCGGCGTTTTTCGTTGTAAGTCCTTCTTCCTCAACTAATCTTTTTTCATCGCCCGTGGCTCGTTCGAGCACACGGCAGTTTGCTGTGTCCGGCGTTTGAAAATTGTGAAGACGAACGGCAAAAGATCGACGCTTGACAAGATTTCGGCGTAAACGTATGTTTCAAACAACTGTTTGACCGTCACAACAAATCAACACGGTCGTTCATTCCCGGTTACATCAGCAGAGGTTTATCGCTATGCCTGACTACAAGGCCCCCTTGCGTGATATTCGCTTCGTTCGTGACGAGCTGCTCGGCTACGAAGCGCACTATCAGAGCCTTCCGGCTTGCGCAGACGCAACTCCGGACATGGTTGACGCCATTCTCGAAGAAGGCGCCAAGTTTTGTGAGCAGGTACTGGCACCGCTGAACCGCGTGGGCGACCTCGAAGGTTGCACCTGGAGCGAGTCCGGCGTGAAAACCCCGACTGGCTTCAAAGAGGCTTACAAGCAATTCGTTGAAGGCGGTTGGCCGAGCCTGGCGCACGACGTCGAGCACGGTGGTCAGGGCCTGCCTGAGTCGCTGGGTCTGGCCGTCAGCGAAATGGTTGGCGAAGCCAACTGGTCGTGGGGCATGTACCCAGGCCTGTCGCACGGCGCTATGAACACCATCTCCGAGCACGGCACTCCAGAGCAGCAAGAAGCCTATCTGACCAAACTGGTTTCCGGCGAATGGACCGGCACCATGTGCCTGACCGAACCGCACTGCGGTACCGACCTGGGCATGCTGCGCACCAAGGCCGAACCTCAGGCCGACGGTTCCTACAAAGTTTCCGGCACCAAGATCTTCATCTCGGCCGGTGAACACGACATGGCCGACAACATCGTCCACATCGTCCTGGCCCGCCTGCCGGATGCACCGGCCGGTACCAAAGGCATCTCGCTGTTCATCGTTCCAAAGTTCATGCCGAATGCCGATGGCACCGTCGGTGCACGCAACGCTGTGACCTGTGGTTCGCTGGAACACAAGATGGGCATCCACGGCAACGCCACTTGCGTGATGAACTTCGACGGCGCTACCGGTTTCCTGATCGGCCCGGCGAACAAAGGCCTGAACTGCATGTTCACCTTCATGAACACCGCACGTCTGGGCACCGCGCTGCAAGGTCTGGCCCACGCCGAAATCGGCTTCCAGGGTGGCCTGAAGTACGCTCGCGACCGTCTGCAAATGCGTTCCCTGACTGGCCCGAAAGCGCCGGACAAGGCTGCTGACCCGATCATCGTCCACCCAGACGTACGCCGCATGTTGTTGACCATGAAGGCATTCGCCGAAGGCAACCGTGCGATGGTGTACTTCACCGCCAAACAAGTCGACATCGTCAAGTACGGCGTGGACGAAGAAGAGAAGAAGAAAGCCGACGCACTGCTGGCTTTCATGACTCCAATCGCCAAAGCGTTCATGACTGAAGTCGGTTTCGAATCCGCCAACCACGGCGTGCAGATCTACGGCGGCCACGGCTTCATCGCCGCGTGGGGCATGGAGCGGAACGTTCGCGCCAGCCGCATTTCGATGCTGTACGTCGGCCCCACCGGTATCCAGGCACTCGACCTGCTGGGCCGTAAAGTGCTGATGACCCAAGGCGAGGCTCTGAAAGGCTTCACCAAGATCGTCCACAAGTTCTGCCAGAACAACGAAGGCAACGAAGCCGTCAAAGAGTTCGTTGCACCGCTGGCTGCAATCAACAAGGAATGGGGCGAGCTGACCATGAAGGTCGGTATGGCCGCCATGAAAGATCGCGAAGAAGTCGGCGCGGCTTCCGTGGACTACCTGATGTACTCCGGTTATGCCTGCCTGGCTTACTTCTGGGCCGACATGGCACGTCTGGCAGCCGAGAAGCTGGCAGAAGGCACTGGCGACGCAGCTTTCTACACCGCCAAGCTGCAAACCGCGCGCTTCTACTTCCAGCGCATCCTGCCGCGTACCCGTACTCACGTGGCCACCATGCTGTCGGGCGCCAACAACTTGATGGACATGAAAGAAGAAGACTTCGCACTGGGCTACTAAGCCTTAACGCGGTCTTGTGAAAAACCGCTGCTTCCCTGGGGAGCAGCGGTTTTTTTGTGGCCGATTTTTTTGCATTTCGAGGGGAAATTCCGGTCCTGGCCATCAGGCATAGTGGCCATTAACAAAGATTCATCCGTACGAAGGCAAAAAACATCGTTCGATGGCTCAGCAATCAATATTTGCGGCCGTTAAAGAGACTGCATGTGATCTGGATCACATTGTGTGTGCTTAACTGGCCACATTGCAGGCACAATGCCATCTCTTTGATATGACGGGTCGGAGCTTTACCCTTGCCGCGTTCTTCCGCTGTACGTTTCAGCCATTTTTTACCTTCACTGCTGTTGTTGCTCGCGGGGTTGGCGGCTGCGTACGTCAAAGACCTCAACGTGTTCTTCACGTCTCTTTTTAACGTGCTGCCGACGTTGGTGCTGCTGTTGGGCGGCGCTTACTGCGCGGTTTACCGACGTCAGCGCGAATTGTTTCTGATGCTCACGGTGTACATCGCCTACTTTTTGCTCGACACCCAGACCGACTATTACCGCGATAACGGCAAGGTGCGCGAAGACGCCGCCGTGGTCTTTCATCTGGTCTGCCTGCTGCTGCCGCTGTTGTTTGGCCTGTTCGCCGCGTGGCAGGAACGCACGCACTTGTTTCAGGACATGGTCGCGCGGTTCGCGGTGCTGCTCGCCTTCGGCAGCGTCGCGCTGGGGCTTGAGCAAAGTTACCCACAGGCGTTGCTGATGTGGCTTTCGGAGATTCGTTGGCCGGCGCTGCATGGTGCGTGGATGAGTCTGATCCAGTTGTCTTATCCGGTGTTTATATCAGCGTTCCTGCTGCTGGCCTGGCAGTACTGGCGCAACCCGCGTCCGCTGCACGCAGCGCAATTGGTCGGCTTGCTCGGCGTGTTCTGGATGCTGCCGAAAACCTTCATCCTGCCGTTCACCCTGAACATCATGTGCAGTCAGGTGATGCTGATGATTGCCGCCGCTGTGGCGCACGAGGCTTATCAAATGGCCTTCCGCGACGAACTCACCGGTCTGCCGGGTCGCCGCGCACTCAACGAACGCATGCAGCGCCTGGGGCGCAACTATGTGCTGGCAATGAGCGACGTCGACCACTTCAAGAAATTCAACGACACCCACGGCCACGACGTTGGTGACCAGGTACTGCGTCTGGTCGCCAGCAAGCTGTCGAAAATCAGTGGTGGCGGTAGGGCGTATCGCTATGGCGGTGAGGAATTCGCCCTGGTGTTTGCAGGTAAAACCCTTGAAGAGTGTATGCCGCACCTTGAAGTGATCCGTGAGTCGATTGCGTCCTACAACATCCAACTGCGCAATCAGGAAAACCGCCCGCAGGATGACCAGCAAGGTCGTCAGCGCCGCGCCGGTTCCGGTGCTTCCAGCGTTTCGGTCACGGTCAGTATCGGCGTTGCCGAACGGATCGAGCAACGCAACCCGGAACAAGTGCTGAAATCCGCCGACGAAGCGCTGTACGCCGCCAAAGGCGCGGGGCGCAACTGCGTGATGGCCTACGGGCAAAACCGTCGCGGCGCGGTGCGCATGGACAGCGCTGCGGGTTGAGTGATGACGGCGCATTCAGCGTCTGCACAATGATTGTCGGGTGTGGTGGCCGGCAGTAGGTTCAAGCAACCTGCTGACGGAGAAGCCACCATGCCTGAGTACAAAGCTCCCCTGCGCGACATGCGCTTTCTGATCGACCACGTCTTCGATTTTCACACCAATTACGCCGATCTCGGCGCCCACGACGCCAGTCCGGACATGATCAACGCGATCCTTGAAGAGGGCGCGAAGTTCTGTGAGAACGTTCTCGCGCCGCTCAATCGCAGCGGTGACGAAGAGGGCTGCCATTTCGACAATGGCGTGGTGACAACGCCTACAGGCTTCAAGCAAGCCTTCGCACAATACGTCGAGGGCGGCTGGCATGGATTGGCGGCGGACCCGGCTTACGGCGGCCAGGGCCTGCCGAGTTCGCTGGGGCTGGTGATCAGTGAGATGGTCGGCTCCAGCAACACTTCATGGGGCATGTACCCGGGCCTGACCCACGGCGCAATGTCGGCGATCCATGCCCACGGCACCGCCGAGCAGAAAGAAACCTATCTGAGCAAACTCACCGCCGGCCAATGGACCGGCACCATGTGCCTGACCGAAGCCCATTGCGGCACCGATCTGGGCATCATCAAGACCCGCGCCGCACCTCAGGCTGACAGCAGCTACGCGGTCACTGGCAGCAAGATTTTCATCTCCGCCGGTGAGCACGACATGAGCGACAACATCATCCATCTGGTGTTGGCCAAATTGCCGGATGCACCGGCAGGGACCAAAGGCATTTCGCTGTTCATCGTGCCGAAGTTTCTGCCCGATACAGCGGGCGAGGCGGGGGCGCGCAACGGCGTTTCCTGCGGTTCGATCGAGCACAAAATGGGCATCAAGGCCTCGGCCACTTGTGTGCTGAACTTCGACGGCGCCAAGGGCTTTCTGATCGGCGAGCCGAACAAAGGCCTCAACTGCATGTTCACCATGATGAACCACGCACGGCTCGGCACCGGCATGCAGGGCTTGTGTCTGGGTGAAGCGAGCTTCCAGGGCGCGATCAAATACGCCAACGATCGTTTGCAGATGCGTGCACTGACCGGCGCCAAGGCCCCGGATAAACCAGCGGATCCGATCATCGTTCACCCGGACGTGCGGCGCATGTTGCTGACCATGAAAGCGTTCAACGAAGGCAACCGTGCGCTGACGTACTTCACCGCGCAGATGCTCGACGTTGCGCACCTGAGCAGCGACGCCGAGGCACGTCAGGAGGCCGAAGACCTGTTGGCGTTCCTCACGCCGATCTGCAAAGCGTTCATGACCGACACCGGGTTGGAGGTGACCAACCATGGCATGCAGATATTTGGCGGCCACGGGTTCATTCGTGAATGGGGCATGGAACAGCTGGTTCGCGATTGCCGGATCGCACCGATTTATGAGGGCACCAACGGCATTCAGGCACTCGACCTGCTCGGGCGCAAAGTGCTCGGCAGTCAGGGCAAGTTGCTGCGTGGTTTCACCAAAATCGTCCACAAGTTCTGCGCGGCCAATGCCGAGCATGCGCAATTGGGCAGTTTCGTCACGCAGCTCAATGAGCTGAACCAGCAGTGGGGCGACATGACCATGAAGGTCGGCATGGCGGCGATGAAGAACCCGGACGAAGTCGGCGCTGCGTCGGTGGATTACCTGATGTACAGCGGCTATATCATCCTCGGCTATCTGTGGTTGCGCATGGCGCTGGTGGCACAGGCGCAACTGGACGCGGGTGAGGGGGAGGCGGATTACTTGCGGGGTAAATTGGCGACTTGTGAGTTCTACTTCAAACGCTTGTTGCCGCGTACGGCGGCACATCGGGCGGCGATTGAGGCGGGGAGTGATTGCTTGATGAAGTTGCCAGCTGAACTGTTCTCACTCTGACCCGCTTGTGTGGCGAGGGAGCTTGCTCCCGCTCGGGTGCGTAGCAGCCGCCGATGGGTGAGCGCTGCGCACTCAAGCGGGAGCAAGCTCCCTCGCCACAGGTTTCTCTGCATCCTTTGATTATCGTTTCAGGCTGGTGACTAAAAATAACAAATCAGTCACCGGTTGACCCTATGTGTCGCAAAAGTTGTTGGGGTACACTCCGGCCTAACGAAAACACCCTTCCACGAATCACCTGTTTAGATTTTGCGAGGTTTGCCATGGCTGACTACAAAGCGCCGCTGCGCGATATGCGCTTCGTCCTCAATGAAGTGTTCGAAGTCGCCAAACTCTGGGCCGAGTTGCCGGCGCTGGCCGAGACTGTCGACGCCGAGACCGTTGAAGCGATTCTCGAAGAGGCCGGCAAGGTCACCAGCAAAAGCATCGCGCCACTGAGCCGTGCCGCTGACGAAGAAGGTTGCCATTGGGCGGACGGTGCCGTCACCACGCCGGCCGGTTTCCCACAGGCTTATCAGACTTACGCTGAAGGCGGGTGGGTTGGCGTTGGTGGCGATCCGGCCTACGGCGGCATGGGCATGCCCAAAGCCGTGTCGGCCCAGGTTGAAGAAATGGTCAACTCCGCCAGCCTGTCCTTCGGTCTGTATCCGATGCTGACCGCCGGCGCTTGCCTGTCGATCAACGCTCACGCCAGCGAAGAGCTGAAAGCCGCCTACCTGCCGAACATGTACGCCGGCATCTGGGCCGGGTCCATGTGCCTGACCGAGCCGCACGCTGGCACCGACCTGGGCATCATCCGCACCAAGGCCGAGCCTCAGGCCGACGGTTCCTACAAGGTCAGCGGTACCAAGATCTTCATCACCGGTGGTGAACACGACCTCACCGAAAACATCATTCACCTGGTGCTGGCCAAGTTGCCGGACGCTCCGGCAGGCCCGAAAGGCATTTCGCTGTTCCTGGTACCGAAGTTCATGGTCAATGCCGATGGCAGCCTGGGTGCGCGCAACCCGGCGAACTGCGGTTCGATCGAACACAAGATGGGCATCCAGGCGTCCGCGACCTGCGTGATGAATTTCGACGAAGCCGTGGGTTATCTGGTCGGCGAGCCGAACAAGGGTTTGGCGGCGATGTTCACCATGATGAACTACGAGCGTCTGGGCGTCGGTATTCAGGGCCTGGCCACTGGCGAGCGCTCCTACCAGAACGCCGTCGAATACGCCCGCGACCGTCTGCAAAGCCGTTCGCCAACTGGCGCACAGAACAAAGACAAAGTCGCCGACCCGATCATCGTTCACCCGGACGTGCGTCGCATGCTGCTGACCATGAAAGCCTCGAACGAAGGCGGCCGTGCGTTCTCCACCTACGTGGCGATGCAACTCGACACCGCCAAGTTCAGCGAAGACGCGGCGACTCGCAAGCGTGCTGAAGATTTGGTTGCACTGCTGACGCCGGTGGCCAAGGCCTTCTTGACCGATCTGGGTCTGGAAACCACGGTGCATGGCCAGCAGATTTTCGGCGGCCACGGCTACATCCGTGAGTGGGGTCAGGAGCAATTGGTGCGTGACGTGCGCATCACCCAGATCTACGAAGGCACCAACGGCATTCAGGCGCTGGACCTGGTCGGTCGCAAGATCGTCGGCAGCGGCGGCGCGTTCTACAAGCTGTTCGCTGACGAGATCCGCCACTTCACCGCGACGGCCAGTGCCGACTTGGGCGAATTCACCAAGCCGTTGAACGATGCCGTCGATACCCTCGACGAACTGACTTCGTGGCTGCTGGATCGGGCGAAAAACAACCCGAACGAAATCGGCGCGGCCTCGGTCGAATATCTTCAAGCGTTCGGCTACGTTTCCTACGCTTACATGTGGGCACTGATGGCCAAAGCTGCGTTGGGCAAAGAAGCGCAGGACGATTTCTACGCCAGCAAGCTCGGCACCGCACGCTTCTACTTCGCCCGTCTGCTGCCACGCATTCACTCGTTGAGCGCGTCGGTGAAGGCTGGCAGCGAGTCGTTGTTCCTGTTGGATGCAGCGCAATTCTGACGATGTAACGTCGTGTAAGCATTCTCTTACATGACGTGCTGCTGTTCTCCCATATGCGCGGATTGGATCCACAGCTAATCTACATTTCATGGACGTCGCGCAGGAAGCGCAAAGCAACAACACGGACACGTAGGATTCTGCCAGGGTGGCGGAGTGAAATGGATGTCAGGGAAACAGTCTGCAAAGCCCCGCTTCGGCGGGGTTTTCTTTTGCCTGCAGAAAAGTAGTCAGGCCAAGGGATCGAGCGGCGGCTTGGCTTCACGCTCCATCACTTCCTCCAGCAACGTGCGCAACAACGCCAAAGATGCTTGCTGGCGCTGCGCATCACGACAGACCAGGCCAACCTTCAGCGGCACCCGTGGTTCGCTCAGCGGTTTCCACAGCAGATCCTGATCGTCGTACTCCTTCTGGGAACGCCCCGGCAACACCGTCGCCAGTTTGGTGTGCGGCAGACTGTCGAGAATCCCCACCATGTTGTTCAACTCGGCCTGTACTTGCGGGCGTCGCCCGAGGGCTGTCAGTTGCGCCTGCCAGATCTGGCGAATTTGAAACTCTTCGCCCAACAGCAACATGGGCAGCTCGGCGGCCTGGCGAATCGAGACTTTCTTGAATTCCCGCAGCGGATGATCCGCCGGAATGACCAGCGTCAGCTCATCCTCATACAGCATCACGCCATGCAGCCCGGGCTGACGTGGCGGTAAGTAACTGATGCCGATGTCCAATGAGCCGTTGAGCAATCGTCGTTCAATCTCCAGACCGGTCAGTTCATAGATCTGCACCACCAGATGCGGCTGCGCCTTGCGCACCCGCTCGAGCATTTGCGGCACCAGACTGGTGTGTACGGTTTGCAATACGCCGATTGCCAGCGTGCGCAGCGCCTGGCCCTTGAAGTTGCCCAACGCCTCGCGCGCGCGCTGCAATCCGTCGAGCAGTGGCAGCGCGTGGTTGTACAGCGTGTGCGCGGCAAGCGTTGGCAGCAGGCGTTTGCTGCTGCGTTCGAACAGGGTGACGTCTAGGTTCTGTTCGAGCTGACGGATCTGCTGGGAAAGCGCGGGTTGCGAGATTGACAGGCGTTCGGCAGCTCTGCCGACATGCCCTTCTTCGTAGACCGCGACGAAATAACGCAGTTGTTTGAAATCCATAAGTAATGCTTATCGAAAATGCTGGGAAATCGAAATGGCCCGAAGCCGTCAGTGAGCCTAGTCTAACCGCATTCACAAGGCTTACAGGGCCGGAAAGCGCGATGACCAGCGTCAGCTTCAAGAGTGTTTACATAGGCAGTTCAAAAAACCTCAAGCGAGGTTTTTTCCAATGAATTTGTTCAGTTTGCGGCGTCCAGCGCCGAGTCTTGATGATCTGGCGTTGGAAACCAGTCAACCCGCTGTCGGCGACAGCCTGAATGCCGAGCGCCTGATGCCAAGTGTTGAACGGCCACAACAGGTCTTCGTTCGCGGCCAGGGTTCCTGGCTGTGGGACAGCAACGACCGCGCTTACCTCGATTTCTCCCAGGCCGGCGGCGCCAACAGCCTTGGACATAGCCCTTCGGCGCTGGTCAAAGCCATCGCCAGCCAGGCCCAGGCGCTGATCAACCCCGGTTTCAATCTGCACAATCGTGGCATGCTCAGCCTTGCCGAGCGCCTGTGCGCCAGCACGTCCAGTGATCAGGCTTACCTGCTCAACAGTGGCAGTGAGGCATGCGAAGCCGCAATCAAACTGGCGCGCAAATGGGGCCAACTGCATCGCGGCGGCGCCTCGCGGATTATTGTTGCGAAGCAGGGATGTCACGGTCGCAGTCTGGCGACGATTTCTGCATCGGACAGTTGCAACCTGCATAACCGTTTCGCACCGCTGTTGCCGGGCTTCGACCTGGTGCCGTTCAACGATTTGCCGGCGCTGCACGCGGCGGTCGATGCGCAGACCGTGGCGATCATGCTTGAGCCGATCCAGAGCGACGCCGGTGTCATTCCAGCGACCGGGCATTACCTCAAAGGCGTCGAGCGTCTGTGCCGTGAACTGGGCATTCTGCTGATTCTCGACGAAGTGCAGACCGGCATCGGTCGCTGTGGCACCTTGCTCGCCGAACAATCCTACGGCGTGCGCGCCGATATCGTTGTGCTCGGCAAAGGCCTTGGCGGCGGCGTGCCGTTGGCGGCGCTGCTGGCGCGCGGCAAGGCATGCTGTTTCGACGCGGGCGAACTCGGCGGCACACATCACGGCAACGCGCTGATGACAGCGGCCGGCCTGGTCGTCCTCGACAGCGTGCAAGATCGCAGCTTTCTCGAACAGGTCAAAGAAAACGGCCGACATCTGCACGAAGGTCTAGCCCGACTGGCTCACCGTTACGGCCACGGCGAACTGCGTGGTCAAGGCCTGTTCCATGGACTGACCCTGTCAGACGATTCCGCCGATGCCGTCGTCCACGCTGCATTGCATGAAGGCCTGCTGCTCAACGCCCCGCAAGCCAACTGCCTACGCTTCACTCCGGCCCTGACCGTCAGCAAAACCAACATCGACGAAATGCTCCTACGCCTCGGCCGTGCCTTCTCGCGAGTGATCACCGCACAACTGCAATGCCGCAAGGGGATTGCCGTCTGAGCCGAACCGTCCTGCCCGAATTGAAGAACCGTCTCGCGGTATAACGCACGCCCCACGCCTGATTCTTTTGGCGTGGGGCGTTTTTTTGTGGCCGGGTTTTGCAATCAGCGATTAGCGCTTGAGAGATTGCGGTATCAGTGTTTTTTAGATACTGGATCACGGATAAAGAACTTAAAGACGCCCTTATCGAAATGCTTGATGGTCAAGCCGAAAATCTTGGCGTAGGCATCTGGAAAAAGCGTCTGAACGCTAACCGTCATGGCACAGATTCAGAGTTTGTTGGCAATGAAGGCGTTCGTGGAGATATCTCATGAGTAAAAAATTCAAAAGTGAAGTGTGTGAGTCGATTCACGAATCGGCCGGCGCTCTGTTTGCAGTCGGCGCCATCAGCAAGGCGACGATGCGCGAGTTTGATGAGTCGTGCATTGCAGCTGTTCCTGATGCGATTGCGGCGGAGCAGATCAAAGCTTTGCGTGAGCTCAACAATGTCAGCCAGCCCGTATTCGCCCGATATTTGAACACCAGTGCATCGACAGTCAAACAATGGGAGTCGGGAGACAAACATCCCAGTGGAATGGCGTTGAAGTTGCTGAGCATCGTGCAGAAACACGGACTGCAGATACTCGCTTGAGCCACGATTGGTTACTGGCGCTGTGATCGCACTGAACCCTGACGAACGGCGCTGGTCGATTAGCTTGTATGGCTCAAGTGAGCCAACCCCCATTCAGGAGCTGACCCATGGACTTCATTCGAATCATCATTGCCATTCTGTTGCCGCCACTGGGTGTGTTTCTGCAAGTCGGGTTTGGCGGGGCGTTCTGGTTGAACATTCTGCTGACGTTGTGCGGGTATATTCCGGGGATCGTGCATGCGGTGTACATCATTGCCAAACGCTGAGTTCTGCGGCGCCAGATAAATTGCTATCGCTGGCAAGCCAGCTCCCACAGTAGTCTCGGTCGTACACGAATTTTGTGTACATCACGCAACCTGTGGGAGCTGGCTTGCCAGCGATTGGGGCGACACGGATCCTGGAGGTGGCAGCGGATTTTCAGTCCACCAAACCCATCACCCGCCGATAGAACTTCCACTCCTGCTCCAGCGCATGCGCCTGATTCACTGCGCGGCGAAAGCCGTGGCGTTCGTCGGCGTAGTAATGCGCTTCGACCGCGATGCCGTTGTGCTCCAGCGCCGTCACCATGTCGCGGGTTTGTTGTGGGACCACCACGGCGTCCAGTTCTCCCTGAAAGAAGATCACCGGCACACGGATTTGGTTGGCGTGGAGCAGTGGTGTGCGTGCCGCGTAGCGCTCGGCGTCCTGTTCGGGATCGCCGATCAGCCAGTCCAGATAATCGCCTTCGAACTTGTGCGTCGCCCGGCCCAACGCCACTGGGTCGCTGACCCCATAGAGGCTGGCGCCGGCGCGGAAGACTTGCTTGAACGCCAGCGCACATAAGGTGGTGTAGCCGCCCGCGCTGCCGCCACGAATAAACGCCCGCTCGCCGTCGATCAAACCCTGGCCGGCGAGGTAACTCACCACCGCGCAAGCATCCTCGACGTCTACCTCACCCCAACTCAGGTGCAGCGCCTGCCGATATTCCCGGCCATAACCACTGCTGCCGCGATAGTTGAGGTCGGCGACGGCGAAGCCGCGTTGCGTCCAGTACTGGATGCGTGGGTCGAGGATCGGGTAGCACGCCGATGTCGGGCCGCCGTGGATGAACACCACCAGCGGCGGTTTGATTTCATCGTTCATGGCTGGATAGAAGAACCCATGCGCTTCACCCGAGCCGCTCGGGTAACGCAGGGTTTGCGGACGGCTGATGCGCTCGGCGGGCAACGGCGCCACGCCACCGGCCAGCACTTTCACTGCGTGGATCGTTCGATCAATCGCGATCACCGCCGAAGGGCTGACCGGCGAGGCGGCGATGCAGTAGATGGTTTGTTCATCCAGCGCCAGATGACGGAAGCGACTGTAGTCACCGGTGAAATCTTCGCCGTCAAACGTCAGGCGAGCAAAACCACCTTCGCTCCAACTGGCTAAAAAAGAATCCTCAACAGGGAGCCAGGTGCAGCCGCCCAGTTGCCAGGGTGCAGGTGCATGGTCCGCCTGCGCAGCCTGCAATGGTTTTAAACCGTCGGAAGTCTCAGCCCATGGCTGCCAGAAACCGCCGCGATCTGTCAGGCAATAGAGGCGACCTTCGGCATCAAATCGCGGTTGCTGAATGGACTCTTCTAACTCAGCGCCGGCAATGCATCGCGGCGAGCTGAATGCACCGTCAGGCAAACGCTGCGCTACCATCAACCGAGTCGATGTCCACGGCTGATGCGGCCGGCTCCACTCGATCCAGGCCAGACGCTGGCCATCCGCACTGATGATCGGCGCCGCATAAAAATCCGCACCCTCAGCCAACAAATGCCGCGTCCCGTCGACCAGATCAATCGCTACGAGTCGATGCTGATCTTGCTGTTCTTCCACCGCGAGCACTTGGCCGAAAGCGACGTGCAGATCGCCATAGCGGCACTCACCTAAGGTCAGTGCCTGAGGCATTCCGGCCAAATCCTGGCGATACAGTTGTTGATCCGCCTCAGCGACGAAAACCACCCCGTCAGGCGTCAGACAAAACGCGCCACCGCCATATTCGTACACCCGACTGCGCACGCTGAAACCGCCTGGCGTCAGACATTTCGCCACACCATCGCGCCAATGCCAGATCCGGCAGGCGCCGTCTTCCGGACGGTATTCATTCCAGAACAGCCCATTGGCACCGAGCTGCAGTTCGGCGAAATCCATCCCGGCGGCGACGGCTTGCGAGGCGCTGAAAGGCTCAGCCCTTGGCGATGAGGCGCGAGTTTCGTTCATTACGGAAGGCCAGTTGTTCAATGGTTTGAGTGGCGGTCTCGGCTTCTTTACGGGCCTTTAGGATCACCCCGTGATGCTCCGATTTGCTGCACACCGGGTCGGCATTGCTTGCATCACCGGTGAGCATGAAGGCCTGACAGCGGCAGCCGCCGAAGTCCTTTTCTTTCTCATCGCAGGAGCGGCACGGCTCGGGCATCCAGTCATACCCGCGAAAACGGTTGAAACCGAACGAGTCATACCAGATGTGCTGCATGCTGTGATCGCGCACGTTGGGAAATTGTACCGGCAGCTGTCGGGCGCCATGACACGGTAGGGCGGTGCCGTCCGGGGTGACGGTAAGAAAAATACTGCCCCAGCCGTTCATGCAGGCTTTCGGGCGTTCTTCGTAGTAATCCGGGGTGACGAAAATCAATTTGCACGGATGCCCTTCGGCTTCCAGTTTGGCCCGGTACTCGTTGGTGATGCGTTCGGCGCGCACCAGTTGTTCCTTGGTCGGCAACAGGCCGACACGATTGAGCTGCGCCCAACCGTAAAACTGGCAGGTGGCGAGTTCGACGAAGTCGGCCTCAAGCGCGATGCACAGTTCGATGATGCGGTCGATCTTGTCGATGTTGTGCCGATGGGTAACGAAGTTCAGCACCATCGGATAGCCGTGGGCCTTCACCGCACGGGCCATCTCCAGCTTCTGCGCGAAGGCCTTTTTCGAGCCGGCGAGCAGGTTGTTCACTTGCTCGTCGCTGGCCTGGAAACTGATCTGGATGTGATCGAGGCCGGCCTTTTTGAAGTCGCTGATTTTCTGCTCGGTCAGGCCGATGCCGGAAGTGATCAGGTTGGTGTAGAAACCCAACTGCCGCGCTTCATGGATCAGTTCGGCGAGGTCCTGACGCACCAGTGGCTCACCTCCGGAAAAGCCCAGTTGCGCCGCGCCCATCTCCCGCGCCTCGCGGAATACCTTGATCCACTGTTCGGTTGTCAGCTCTTTGCCTTGCTCGGCGAAATCCAGTGGATTGGAACAGTACGGACATTGCAGCGGACAGCGGTAGGTCAGCTCGGCGAGCAGCCACAGCGGCAGGCCGATTTCCGGTTTGGCCGGGACTTGCACCGATGACTCAGGCAAGTTCGATCCAGTGCTGCGCACGGGCAACCTCCATGAATTGCTCGATGTCTTCACCGAGCTCGGGCACGCCGGGGAACTGCCGATCGAGTTCGGCGATAATCGCTGCGACATCGCGTTCACCGTCGATCAGACCACCGATCAGTGCGGCGCTGTCATTGAGTTTGATCATGCCTTCCGGGTACAGAAGCACATGGCCTTTTTGTGCCGGCTCGTACTGGAAACGGTAGCCGGGACGCCAGGCCGGGGTCTTGCTGCGGTCGAAACTCATAAGGCGATTCCTTTATGCCAGACCCGTTGATCGGTGACGCTGTGATAAGGCGGGCGGTTCAGTT
>NZ_JBIUWQ010000056.1:29417-42754 GCF_044743525.1 Pseudomonas sp. NPDC087598
CCCTACCTCCCCCACCCACTTAAACAAATAAAAAGGTTTGCAGTCGTAGACATCGTCGATGTCGGGGATTCATATCACTAGGCCATGCTCATGGCATCGAGCATGCTCCAAAGAATGTCCAGTTTGAACTGGAGAATTTCCAGCATGCGCTCCTGGCCTTCGCGGGTCTTGTAATGCTCAAGCGTGATCGCCAGACCATGCTCGACATCGCGGCGCGCCTGCCCGAGGCGGGTGCGGAAGTATTCGTAACCAGCCGGGTCGATCCACGGGTAATGCTGCGGCCAACTGTCGAGGCGCGATTGGTGGATCTGCGGCGCGAACAGTTCGGTCAATGAGCTGCTGGCGGCTTCCTGCCAACTGGCGCGACGGGCGAAGTTGACGTAGGCATCAACGGCGAAACGCACGCCGGGCAGCACCAGTTCCTGGGAGCGCAGCTGATCCGGATCGAGGCCGACGGCCTGGCCGAGACGCAGCCAGGCTTCGATACCACCGTCTTCACCGGGAGCGCCGTCGTGGTCGAGCAAGCGCTGAATCCACTCGCGACGAATTTCGCGATCCGGGCAGTTGGCGAGGATCGCCGCGTCTTTCAGGGGGATGTTCACCTGATAGTAGAAGCGGTTGGCGACCCAGCCCTGAATCTGCTCGCGGCTGGCGCGACCTTCGTACATCGCCACATGGTACGGGTGGTAGATGTGGTAATAGGCGCCTTTGGCGCGCAGGGCCGCTTCGAATTCGGCGGGGGACATTACTTGGTCGGTCATTGCGGTTCTCCGGGGAACAACCCTAGAAATCTCTGGTGTCTGTGCCGGCCTTATCGCGAGCAGGCTCACTCCTACAGGTGATCGCATTCCAATGTAGGAATGAGCCTGCTCGCGATAGACCGCGCAGCGGTCTCAAATGCTTACAGCACAATACTCATGCCATCGAACGCCACTTCAACATCACGTCGGGCCAGCTCTGCACGCTCCGGCGAATCTTCATCGAGAATCGGATTGGTGTTGTTGATGTGGATAAGCACCTTGCGCTGCTCGGGAAGCTGTTCCAGCACTTCGAGCATGCCGCCGGGGCCGTTCTGCGCCAGATGGCCCATTTCGCGACCGGTACGAGTACCGACGCCACGGCGCTGCATCTCATCGTCATCCCACATCGTGCCGTCGACCAGCAGGCAATCACTGCCAGCCATGATTTCCAGTAGCGGCGCGTCGACCTTGCCCAGACCCGGTGCGTAGAACAGCTTGCCACCAGTCTTCAGGTCTTCGACGATCAGGCCGATGTTGTCGCCCGGATGCGGGTCGAAACGGTGCGGCGAGTAGGGCGGTGCAGCGCTGCGCAACGGCAGCGGCGTGAAACGCAGGTTCGGGCACGCCGCCACGGTGAAACTCTGGTCGAGTTCAATGCGGTTCCAGTTCAACCCGCCGTTCCAGTGGGTGAGCATCTTGAACAGCGGGAAACCGGTGCTGAGATCTTCGTGAACCATGTCCGTGCACCAGACCTGATGCGGGCAGCCTTCACGCAGGCTGAGCAGGCCGGTGGTGTGGTCGATCTGGCTGTCCATCAGAATGATCGCGCTGATACCGGTGTCGCGCAGAGCCCGGCCCGGTTGCATCGGGGCGAAGCTTTGCAGTTGCGCGCGGATGTCCGGCGAGGCGTTGCAGAGCACCCAGTTCACGCCGTCATCGGAAATGGCGATGGACGATTGGGTGCGGGCCTTGGCATTCAGGCTGCCGTCGCGAAAACCTGCGCAATTGACGCAGTTGCAATTCCACTGCGGAAAACCGCCACCGGCGGCCGAACCCAGAATCTGGACGAACATGAACGCTCCAATCTTTCAACGCTGAAAATAAAACGCCTCGGCGAGCCGAGGCGTTGCACTGCAATTCTGACGAGGCAGAACTCAGCGGCTGGCGAAGTACATGGTGACTTCGAAGCCGATACGCAGGTCGGTGTAAGCCGGTTTTGTCCAGGACATAAGGTGACTCCTTCTTCAGGTGGGTGAGATAGCGCTATCCATAGGTATAGTCCACGGCAGCGCAAAGATGTTCCAAATAGTTAGGCTGCTATGTTACTCAAAATTTCACCAGTATTGCCCGTGAATCTTTGAGAAAGCTCCTTGCAGCCTGAGTAATGATCATTCTGCCGCTTGCCACGATGAATCCGGCATCACGTCACTGGCGAGGCAGCGCAAGCCGCCTTCTGCGTTGTTCAGGCGATGTGCGGTGGCCAGCACGGCCGGGCGATCCAGTTGTCCGATAGCGGTGCCCAATTGCGTCAGGTAATCCGACGAGTGGCCAGCAAGCTTTGCCTGCCAGAGCAGTTCAGCGGCGTCTTTGGCGGACAGATTGCTCTCGTCGAATTGCGCCGCGAGTGACTGGCGTAGCTGGTTGAAACTGCGATCATCGAGGTTTTCGATCAGCGCAGGAACGCTGTCGAGGAACTGCTGGATGTGACCGAGCAACTGAGCCGGTGCAGTGTTCGGCGACTGCACGCCAAACATCAGTCCGCTCTGGCCGTGAATCTGCCGCAGGGCGCTGAATACCGCATACCCCAACTGCAATTCGACCCGCAGGCGCTGATAGAACGGCGTCTGACACAGCTGTGCGAGCAGGCGCCACGCCGCCTCGTCGGATATCTCGCGACTTGCGGTAGGACAGAACAGCAGCAGGGCGTGTTCACTGGAGCCGGTATCGATGTGGCTCCACAGATGTAGAGCATTGATCCCAGGCGTTGCCGGCAGTTGATTGTCCGGTGTGCCGGGGATGCGGCTCAGGGCCAGGCCCATTGCGGATTGAGTCTGCGTGCTGAGGCCCAGTGCCTGTCCGTCCCAGCGCGAAGTTGTCCACAGGTGGTTGGCGTCGTCCGACTCGGCGGCCGCTGGCAGGCAGCGCTCCGGCAACGCCTTGAGCAATTGACGGATCGGTATCAACGACGCTTCTGGCTCCGCGCTGGCAGAATTGGCGTCAACCTGCGTCAGATCTTTCAGTGCATGCTCCAGGACACCTGGCATCGGCTCTTGCAGGCCGGTCAGTTTCAGCAGCCATTGAGTGCCGGTGGCACTGAACGACAACTCGACCCCGGCCTGACGCGAGTCTTCCTGAGTTTGCCGCAGGCTGCGCTGTAGCTTGCCTTGCAGATCGGCACTGGCTGCGGCTTGCAGTTGCCAGCGCAGATAAATCGCGCCTTGATCTCCGGTGTCCGGCAGCGCCTGGCTGAACTGCATCGGCGAACGCTCGCGACGGCCGCGCGAACGATCCTGGGCAAACGTGCGCAAGCCACGGTGGGCGCTGGTCTGGCCGCGAATTAACCCGGCGTTGGCCAATGGTTCGCTGGAATGCAGGAAAGGGTTGGCTGCCGGCAGATGCCAGTGGTTGCTGAAGTTATCCACAACGCCGATTTCGCGCAGCACTTGTTCCAACGCAACGACGGCGTTTTCTGACAGACCGCTGTCGAGTTGTTCGCTGTCGAGGCGCGCCAGTTGCAGTGCTGTGCTGATTTGTTGCTGACGCTCAAGCAGATTGGCGTATTCCTCGCGCAACGCTGCCCAGTTCTTCTGCTTGGCGAAGAAGCTCAGCCAGTCCAGCAGTTGTTCGCGAATGATGCCTATGGCTTCGCGGGGGGCAGTGAATTGAAGGTGCAGCAATGCCTGTCCGGCGAAGTGATAAAGCGGAGCGGCTTTCAAGTCATCTGCGAGGTTTTGTTGCTGCAGATGTGCGAGCAAGCCGCCAGGTTTGGCATTGTTCAACCAATGGCAAAGAAACCCCAAGGCTTCAGCAGACGAGACTGGCAACGAGTCGAAGGCAAACAGCAGATGGCAACGCCGTTCGCCGGCCTGTTGATAACTTTTCACGCCTAGCGGCAATGTCTCGGCCTGGGCAACTTTACCCCCAGCCGGCAGCTTTGCTGCGAACTGCTCCGCCAGTGCGCGCAATTCCTCAGTGCTCTGCGGGCCGGCCAGGCTCAGGTTCATTTGTCCGCTGCGATAAAACTGCTGATGGAAGTCTTGCAGCGCCTGCTGAAACGCCGGCTGCTCGACTTGCAGTGTGTCGCGGTTCCCGGCATGAAAGCCGCGTAACGGATGGTTTTCCGGCAAACCCTCGTACAGCGCAAACGCCTGCTGCGCCGCAGGATCCTGCGACCAAGCGACAAATTCCGCCTGCAACACTTCCCTTTCCCGCAATTGATCATCCGGATTCATACGCGGATGGGTAAGCATGTCTGACAGACGCTCCAACCCCGCGCTGAACGAGTGTGTCGGCAGCTCAAAGAAAAAGTCGGTGGTGCGCTCTCGAGTGCTGGCATTTACCTGCCCGCCATGCCCTTGCACGTAGGCCATCAGCCCTTCACTTGCAGGAAAACGTTCGGTGCCGAGAAACAACAAATGCTCAAGGAAATGCGCCAGCCCCGGCCACGCCAGCGGCACGTCGTGGCTACCGGCAGCCACGCGCAACGCGGCGGCGCTGCGCTTCAGGCCGGGCACGTGACGCAAGGTCACGCGCAAGCCATTGGCCAGGGTTTCGGTGTGGGGGCGGGGGTGAGTCGGCGCAGGCATGGGCACTTCCAGAACAGTGAAGTGCCAATGCTAGCGGATTAGCGCTTGTTCAGCGCGTCGTAAAGCTCAGGGCGACGGTCGCTGAGGTAGCGATTGGCGGCGCGGGAGTCGACCATCAACTGGCGATCCAGCTCACCGACGATCAGCGCTTCATCGAGACCGGCCTGAGCGATACGGCTGCCGTCCGGTGCCGCGATGCTGCTTTGCCCGCAATAGTGAATGTCGCCTTCGTGGCCGCAGTAGTTGGCGTAGGCCACGTAGCACTGGTTTTCGAAGGCGCGGGCGCGCACCGATACATCGGCGATGAAATCGAACGGAATCATGTTCGCCGTTGGCACCAGAATCAGCTCCGCGCCATCAAGGGCAAGACGACGGGCATTTTCCGGAAACTCGAGGTCGTAGCAGATCAGGAACCCGAGCTTCCAGCCGTTCAGTTCAACCACCGGAAAGTCGCCTTCGCCGGGGCTGAACATCGACCGATCGAGATCGCCGAACAGATGCGTCTTGCGGTAATTGCACAGGCGCTCGCCGTTCGAGTCGATCAACTGCACGGCGTTGTAAATCTGTCCGTCGGCGGTGCGCTCGGGATAGCCGTAAAGGATCGCCAGGCCGGCAGCCTTGGCGATCCGGCCGATTTGCTGCGCCCATTCGCCGTTGTAGACCTCGGCCAATGTGCTGACCGCTTCGGCGCCGATGTTGTAGCCGGTCATGAACATCTCTGGCAGCACCAGCAGGTCAGCGCCCTTGGCCTCCATCGCCAGTTGATGCAGGCGTTGCAGGTTGGCGGCGGGGTCCAGTGGCAGCGGTGGACATTGGTAAAGGGCTACACGCATCAGGGATTCCTCTTACTCGGGCAGGGCGATAGGGCCGATGTCTTTGAACACATCACCCGGGCCCGGGTTCGCTTTATGTGTAGAACCGCCGAAGTGTTTCATGATCCCCCACACCGCGTTGAGCGAAGTCTGCACCGCGCCTTCGACCCACGCCGGGGTCCACGACACGTCGTCGCCGGCGATGAAAATCCCGCGCTGCTCGGCCGGCATATCGTCCTGCATGAAGTGCGCGTACATGCGCTGGTTGTAGCGGTAGTGGCCGGGCAAGGCACCCTTGAATGCGCCGAGGAAATACGGATCGGCTTCCCACGACACGGTGATCGGATCGCCGATGATCCGCGCGGCGATGTCGACTTTCGGGTAGATTTTTTTCAACGCATTCAGCGCCAGTTCAACGCGTTTTTCCACCGGGTGCGGCAGCATCTTCAACGCGTCGCTCATCCACGAGTACGACAGGCAGATCACGCCCGGCTTGTCGTCGCCGTTGTCGAACAGGTAAGTGCCACGGGTCAGGCGGTCGGTGAGGGTCATGCTCATCAGGTCGCGACCGGTTTCCGGGTCCTTGTCCTTCCAGAATGGCCGGTCGACCATCACGAAGGTTTTCGACGACTGCATGTAGCGGGTCCGGTCGAGCGCCATCCACATCTTCTGCGAGAACAGAGTTTCGTCGCATTCGATCTGGGTGGTCAGCAGCCAGCTCTGGCAAGTGGTCAGGACAGCAGCGTATTCGCGGGTGTCGCCGTTGTTGTCGGTGACGGCGAAGCGGCCATCCGGCGCGTGGGCGATTTTCTTCACGCCGGAACGCGGCGCACCACGGTGCAGAGATTTCAGGCTGGTGCCTTCAGGCCAGTGCACGCAGCGTTCAGGTACATGGCGCCAGATGCCTTGTGGGACTTGCTCGACACCGCCGACTACGAGGTGCTGGTGATCGTCGCAATTGGTCATCACCACGCGGAAGATTTCCAGCATCGAGTTGGGGAAGTCCGAGTCCCAGCCGCCGGTACCGAAACCGACCTGACCGAACACTTCGCGGTGATGGAACGACAGTTTGGCGAAGGCTTCCGAGGTGGCGACGAAGTCGTAGAACGTGCGGTCGTCCCACAGCGGCACCAAGGTGTTCCACAGCTCTTTGAGGCGTGGCACGTCACGGTCGCGAATCGCTTGCTGGATGTCGGAGAACTGCGAACCGGCCTCCAGCGCATCCGCCCAGGCGTCAGCCACTTCCTGGAACAGCGCAGGAAGATCCGCCAGTTTCTGTGCGTAATGGGTTTTCCCTTCCAGGTCGATCACCGTGCTGCCGGAGGCTGGCGTCAGCGGGTTCGGGAAAGGTTTGGTCTCAAGCCCGAGCTTGTCGACGTAGTGATAGAACGCGGTGGATGACACCGGGAAACGCATGCCACCGAGTTCGGCGACGATGCCATCAGTGCCGTTGAACGCCTGCGAGCGCAGACGACCGCCCAGCTTGGAGGCCTCGTAAACCACCGGTTTCAGGCCAAGCTTCATCAACTCGTAAGCGGCGACCAGACCGGCGATGCCGGCGCCGACAATCGCCACTTCAGCGCCGTGATGGTGTTCAGGAATGCTGCCGAGGCCCGCCGGGTGTTCGATCCAGTCGTCAAAAGCGAACGGAAAGTCCGGGCCGAAAATGGTGACTGGTTTCTTACCGTCTGCAGGATGGCGATTGTTCTTGTTCATGTCTGACCTTACTGGCGATCCGACGCGGAATGCGCGTCTGAGTATAGGAAAAGATGCCAGCCATTCTAGGGAGCGTAGAACACGTTAATAAGACGCAAAGTGTCGTCGTTTTGCTAATTATCTGATCAATATGACGATTAGTGACTGCATATTGATCAAAGTGTGGGAGCGAGCCTGCTCGCGAAGAGCCCTGTAATCACCCAGGATGATCGATCAAAACTTCAAACCGGCTGCCCCCGATCAATCTTGCTGCTCAAAATGATCGAAGTCGTGGTCTTCTCCACCCCATCCACGCTGCCAATCTGATCCAGCAACTGATCCAGCTGCTCCGGCGAGTCCGTGCGCAACCACGCCACATAATCAAATTCGCCACTCACCGCACACAGTTGCTGCACCTGCGCCATCGCGCTCAAACGGCGCAAAACCTCTTTGCCGGAGCGCGGCTGAACTTTGATTCCGACATACGCCTGCAACCCGCCATCGACCACTCGCTGACCCAGACGAACGCCATAACCGGTGATGACTTTGGCCTTTTCCAGCCGGGCCAACCGCGAAGTCACCGTGGTGCGCGCAATGCCCAATTGCCGGGCGAGCATGGCCACGCTTTCGCGGGCGTTGATTTGCAGGGCTGCGATTAGCTGGCGGTCGATTTCATCAAGCACGGGCGGGCGGATGTCTGGCAAGGGGCGGCTCCATTGGGCGCGGATCATTAGGCGGGCATGTTACAGGCTCAATCGGCGAGGCGCTTGGGGGGGGGATAATCGAATCGTGTCACCTGAGTGCCGACCTGTTTTATTGTTGAAACAAAAGATCTGACAATTGATTTGACTTGCCAGCCTTCTTTGCCAAGAATGCCAACAAGAGCGCGAAATCTGTTGCCTTGCAGGGCATTAGCAGACGTAGGTACCTCAGCGATGCTGCAACATCGGTGTAAGGTGAGACCTCTTCATCCCATTTCCTGAGGATGCAAATATCAGGATTCAAACATCAAGGGCAGCCAAATGACTGCCCTTTTCTTTGTCTTCAAGAATGTACCGCTGGTACAAAAGTTCGCCTTGGCGATGCTTGTTCATCGCTCTCGCTGGAGCGTGCATGAAGTTCCAGAGGACGTGTCCGTTTCGCACATCGACCACGACAAGCATGTCATTTTTTGCCTCATAAGCGTTGATGAATGCCATTCGGTATCCGCCGTTATCGTAAAGGACTTTCCATACTTCGAAAGGCCCGATGAGCGTATCAATGGCATGTTGAACATAGCGTTCGCGGGAGTCTGGGCGTTTCTCGACGATGTGCGCCAGTTTGTCTCTCATGACCGCAATGTTTCCAATGGGCGTGAGGATAGTAACCGCCATGACGGACTCGTCGATGAATCCAAAGTAAGCCAAGAGAATTCTCAGCGCTCCTTCTGCGTCGTCAGCCCTCTTTACCTCTTCGATTGCGGCTGACCGAAGTTCTCTCGATAACGTTCTCAGATCAGGTAAAGCAAGGTCGATCCAGGTTGGTTGATCGGCTGCTTCCTTTATCTGTGGCGCAGCGTTCACGAGCATAAAAGCAATCCTGGACGGGCGGTAGCGTCCGGAGATTCCTCGTCCGCAGAAACGGTCAACAAGGTAGGATAAGGGGAGAAAACATAGGTTCGGAACATTCCTACAGACCTTGCGGTTGTATTCCTAACAATGTGCTCGCGCAGGTGGAGAAGATAACCGGCTAAAAGGTCCGCGCAATTTTTGTTTGATCGCGTTTGCGATTCCAGACATCGCCAATTGGTACGTCAGTGTTGGCGTGGAAGAGAGAGATTGCTTGGAGGAGTAGATGGAGGGAGGGCACTGGTTGCCAGCTTTGCAGAATAGGCAGTTTCGGACTCGCTCAGGTTGAAAAGACCAAAACTCATGCAAGAAAAAGCCGCGCATTTCGCGCGGCTTTCAATTTGGTGGGCCCACACGGACTTGAACCGTGGACCAAAGGATTATGAGTCCTCTGCTCTAACCAACTGAGCTATAGGCCCTCAGTAGGCCGCGGATTATAGCGATGGTTTCTCGGCTGTGCTATCCGAATAATCCGATACGGTTACACGAAGAAACGTTGCCGCGAACTCTTCCGGCGGTAGCGGCAGGCTGACGATGTAGCCTTGGATCTGTTCGCAGCCTTCGGCGGCGAGGAATTGCTGTTGCGCCTGGGTTTCCACGCCTTCGGCAATCACGGTGAATTGCATGCTCCGGCCCAGCGCGATGATGGCGCGCACAATGGCCGCGTCGTGGGGGTCGTCGGGCAGTCCGCGGACGAAAGACTGGTCGATTTTGAGGATGTCCAATGGCAAGCGCTTGAGGTAACTGAGTGAGGAATAGCCCGTACCGAAGTCGTCGATTGCCAGTTGTACACCGAGGTGTTTGAGTTGATGCAGCACCGCCAGCGCCTCTTCGGCCTGACTCATGATGAAATTCTCGGTAATTTCCAGTTGCAGTAAATCGGGCCTCAGGCGGTTTTCCTTGAGTAGTTGCTCGATACGTCCGAGCAGGTTCGGCTGACGCAGTTGCGCGCCTGCGAGGTTGACGGACAGCGGCCCAAGGCTGTCGTAGACCTGACTCCACTCGAACATTTGTCGGCACGCGGTCTCCAGCACCCAGTCGCCGATCTGCAGGATCATGCCGTTTTCTTCGGCCAGTGGAATGAAGTGCTCCGGTGGCACCTCGCCAAAGGTCGGATGCCGCCAGCGGATCAGTGCTTCGGCGCCGACCAGACTGTGATCGTCGAGGCTGATTTTCGGTTGATAGTAGAGGAACAGTTCATCACGCTCGATGGCTCGACGCAGTTCGTGCTCCAGTGCCACGCGTTCAATGGCTTGAGCGGTGAGGTCGCGGGTGTAGCTTTCGACCCGGTTGCGGCCCTTGGCTTTGGAGCGGTACATCGCCGCGTCGGCGTTTTTTACCAAAGTTGCCACGTCGCAGCCGTCGCGCGGGTAGAGGCTGGTGCCGATGCTGGCACTGATGAAAAATTCGTGTTCGCCGGCCTGGAAGGGCGCGCCGAAGCAATTGAGCAGTTTCAGCGCGATGTTATCGGCGTCGCTGGCCTGCTGCAGGCCGGGCAACAGAATGATGAACTCATCGCCGCCGAGGCGGGCGACGGTGTCGATGTCGCGCAGTTGTTCTTTCAGGCGCACCGCAATGCCTTTGAGCAGCAGGTCGCCGACCGGATGACCAAGGCTGTCGTTGATGTGTTTGAAGCGATCGAGGTCGAGAAACAGCACGGCACCCTGACTGCCGTTTTCCTGCTGACTGTTCAGCGCCATCAACAAGCGGCTTTCGAATAGCGTCCGGTTGGGCAGGCCCGTGAGCGGGTCGTGGTGAGCCTGATAATCGAGTTTGGCCTGGGCGTGCTTGAGGCTGGAGATGTCGGCAAATACGGCGACAAAGTGGGTGATGAACTTGTCGCGGTTGCGCACGGCGCTGATGGTCAGCCAGCTCGGGTACAACTCGCCGTTCTTGCGTCGGTTGGAAATCTCGCCTTGCCAGTGACCTTCGTCGGTCAACTGGTGCCACATCGCCGCATAAAACGCGCTGTCGTGCAGGCCGGAGGCTAGCAGGCGCGGGGTGTGGCCTAGGGCTTCGCTTTCCGTGTAACCGGTGATCTCGGTGAAAGCACGGTTGACGGCGCTGATGTGCTGCTGGGTATCGGTGATCAATACGCCTTCGGCCGTGCTCTCGAATACCGTCGCGGCCTGTTGCAGCTTTTCCTGCATCAGATGACGTTCGGTGATGTCGCGGGCGATGGTCAGCATGCAGTCTTCGTCGCCGATCGGTAGCGGTCGGGCGGATACTTCGCAGAGGCGGATCTGCCCGTCGCTACGGCGGATATGGCAGCTGAAATCACGGACGAAGCCGTCACGGTGCAGCAGGTCGAGCATCTGTTTGCGTTCGTTGAGGTTGACCCAGATCCCCAGGTCTAGCGCCGAGCGATCAACCGACATGGCACTGTTGAACCCGGTGATGCGGCTGAAGCCTTCGTTGACCTCCAGCAGCAAACCGTCGCTCTGGCGCGACAGCAGCAGACCGTCCGGCGAGGCATGAAACGCCTTGGCAAACTTCTCTTCCGAGGTTTGCAGTTGCTGTTGGGTTTCCTTGAGTTGAGTGATGTCGCGCACTACCACCACCAGCGCTGGCGTGGTGTCGAGGTCGAAAGGTTCGGCGGAGATCAGGCCGGTAAACACCTGACCGTTGTTGCGGCGAAAGGGCATCTCCAGGTTACGGATGCTGCCGGCCTGCAAACGCTGCAACAGGCCCGGACCCACGCCGGGAATGCCCCAGATGTTCAGCTCGGTGGCGGTTTGGCCGATGACCTCTTCGGCTTTCAGTCCGATCTGTTCCTCGAAGGCTTCGTTGACCTCCAGCAGGCAGCCGTCGGACAGCCGCGCGATCACCAGAATGTCCGGGCATTGCTGGAAGACCGAGGCGAATTTCTGCTCCGACAGCCGCAACGCTTCTTCGGTACGCTTGGTTTCGCTGATGTCGATCATCAACCCGCGCATCACCGGTTCATGGCCGTGCTCGATCAAGCTGACGATATCGCGTACCCACAAGCAGCGACCATCGGCGGTGATCACCCGGTAATCGAGGCTATGATCGCGTCCGGCCAGCACTTCGTGGTCGCAGAAGCTTTGGGCGCGGGTCAGGTCGGCTGGATGGATGATGTTGCGCCAGAACCCCGGAATCAGCCAATGCGACAGTGGATAACCGAGCAAGTCTTCAGCATGAGGCGAGACATAGCTGTAGGTGAAGTCGCTCATCCGCGCCTCCCAGGCGATGGCCGACAGGCTCTCTACCAGGCCGCGGTAGTGATACTCGCTGCTGCGCAGTTCCTGTTCGAGGTCGATACGTCGGGCAATCTCGGAACTCAAGCGTCGGTTGATGCGAATGACCACTGCCAGAATAATCATCAGCAGGAGCAGGCCGGGCAGGCCGTAGATCAACAGATCTGACCACAATGTCCGATGATCGAGGACATTGCCCACCCAGTGTTCCTGGATGCTGCTGATTTCGTCTGGGCTCATGTCGGCCAGGACTTTGTCCAGAATTCCGACCAGCATTTTGTTTTCGCGCGGCACGCCCATTGCCAATTGATAGCGGTAAGGCGTTTCACCGCTGACATACAGGCCATCGAGCTTGAGCTGGCGTAGGCTCCAGACGCTGGAGGCGAGGTCGCCGACCACAGCGTCCACTTCGTCGGTTGCGAGCGCCTGCAGTGCCGAGCTGACGTTGGGCATGGCAACCAGATTCAGATCTGGGTGGTGCGTGCGCAGGAGTTCGTGCGGCGCGTAGTTTTCCACCACGGCGATTTTCAGACCGTACAGATCTTCGAGTTTGCGCGGTTGGGCGCCACCGACGTGGGCCAGAATGACGATCGGAAAGTCCAGATAGGGACGGGTGAATGACAGGTAGCTCTGGCGCTCCGGGGTGGACATGATGCCCGGCAGCAGGTCGATCTTGCCTGCTTTGACCTGCTCCAGCACCACCGTCCAGCTCACCGGCTCGATGGGTGTGAGTTTGATCGCCAGCCGTTGGCGAATCACGTCGATATAGTCCGCCGCGAGCCCCTGATAACGCGCCTGATCGTCGCGAAACTCGAAGGGCGGCCACGACGCGTCAACACCCAGACGCAAGTCCGGATGAGCCGCTAGCCAGCTACGTTCTTCATCGGTCAGAGTCAGCGCGTCAGCCGTTGCGGTCCAGATCATCAGTGACAGCAAAAAAAGCACGGACGCCAGTCTGGGCATAACGCTCTCGTTATGGCTCGGGGATGATTGTTTCGAGTGTAGACGGGGTATGCGGGGGAGGGGCGTTGCGAGGAATTTAATCTGCCATATAAACAAAACCCCCGGCCTGGGCCGGGGGTTCTGGTATCACTCGTCGAGGAAGGAGCGCAAATGCTCGCTTCGCGTCGGGTGGCGCAACTTGCGCAGCGCCTTGGCTTCGATCTGACGGATCCGCTCACGCGTTACGTCAAACTGTTTGCCCACTTCTTCGAGCGTATGGTCGGTGTTCATGTCGATACCGAAACGCATGCGCAGTACTTTGGCTTCACGGGCAGTGAGGCCGGACAGCACTTCGCGAGTCGCTTCTTTCAGGCTCTCAACAGTGGCGACATCGATTGGCGGCGGGCTTGGGGAGTGTTTGGATTATTGAACACCAAAGGGGTGATGGAAAAAAAAAACAAAAAAGACCCCAAAAAAAAAAAAAAAAAAAAACCCCGGAAAAACACGCACAAAAACA
>NZ_JBIUWQ010000057.1:0-41535 GCF_044743525.1 Pseudomonas sp. NPDC087598
GGAAGACGACTTCTTCGAAGTCGGCAAGATGTTCGACGGTTCCTCCATCGCTGGCTGGAAAGGCATCGAAGCCTCCGACATGATCCTGCTGCCGGACGACGAAACTGCCGTCCTCGACCCGTTCACCGAAGACGCGACCCTGATCCTGGTCTGCGACATCATCGAACCGTCGACCATGCAAGGTTACGATCGTGACCCGCGCGCCATCGCCCACCGCGCCGAGGAATACCTGAAGACCACCGGTATCGGTGACACTGTCTTCGCCGGTCCAGAGCCAGAATTCTTCATCTTCGACGAAGTGAAGTTCAAGTCGGACATCTCCGGCTCGATGTTCAAGATCTACTCCGAACAAGGTTCGTGGATGTCCGACCAGGACATCGAAGGCGGCAACAAAGGCCACCGTCCAGGCGTCAAAGGTGGCTACTTCCCGGTTCCGCCGTTCGACCACGACCACGAAATCCGTACTGCCATGTGCAACGCACTGGAAGAAATGGGCCAGACCGTTGAAGTTCACCACCACGAAGTGGCGACTGCCGGTCAGAACGAAATCGGTGTCAAGTTCAACACCCTGGTGAAGAAAGCTGACGAAGTTCAGACTCTGAAATACGTTGTCCACAACGTTGCCGATGCCTACGGCCGCACCGCTACCTTCATGCCGAAGCCACTGTACGGTGACAACGGTTCGGGTATGCACGTACACATGTCCATCGCCAAAGATGGCAAGAACACCTTCGCTGGCGAAGGTTATGCCGGCCTGTCCGAAACCGCTCTGTACTTCATCGGCGGCATCATCAAGCACGGTAAAGCACTGAACGGCTTCACCAACCCGGCCACCAACTCCTACAAGCGTCTGGTGCCAGGCTTCGAAGCTCCGGTAATGCTGGCCTACTCGGCTCGCAACCGTTCCGCCTCGATCCGTATTCCTTACGTCAACAGCCCACGCGGCCGTCGTATCGAAGCACGTTTCCCGGATCCGGCTGCCAACCCGTACCTGGCTTTCGCAGCTCTGCTGATGGCCGGCCTGGACGGTATCCAGAACAAGATCCACCCAGGCGATGCCGCTGACAAAAACCTGTACGACCTGCCGCCTGAAGAGGCGAAAGAGATCCCACAAGTTTGCGGCAGCCTGAAAGAAGCCCTGGAAGAGCTGGACAAGGGCCGTGCTATCCAGACCAAGGGAGGCGTGTTCTCCGACGACTTCATCGACGCTTACATCGCGCTGAAATCCGAAGAAGAAATCAAAGTCCGCACCTTCGTACACCCACTGGAATATGAGCTGTACTACAGCTGCTGATCCGGTAGCGCTGCGGCACGCGGCGTGACAAAAAGAGGCCTCCTTCGGGAGGCCTTTTTTATGGGTAACGCGGTTAAAGCAGAGCGATCGCATCTTCTTGAAACAGACTCAATGAGCCTATCCAAAAAACTTCATTTACTGTCCCGCCTCCTTTCAGAAGGCGTAAGTGATGAAATTCGGCCATGCCTCTCTTTATTTTCTCTCCCTGCTCTTTACGGTACTCACTACTGGCTGGGCAGCAGCCGATAGCGCCCCTCATCATCATCAGACCAAGGTCTGGCAGGTAGAAAAACCCTACGAACATAGCGAGGTCCTGACAGCCGCTCTGGGTGGAAAAACGTACTACAACAGTAAATCCGGCGAAGCACGTCTGGAAATCGGCTGCGTTTTTGATTCTCCCACGCGTACTCGCATACCCTTTGCACTGGAAGTCCCGGCGCACAGACTCGACTTCAATACCAATGACTATGAAGGCCCTGATGCCTCGAAAAGCGGGCCGCTGCGCATGATCACCGGCCATCGCGAACCAGTCAGCTACCGGGTCTCTGGCTGGATCTCTGGAATAAGCGGTCAGGAAGATGACTGGATATTCGGGTTTGGTGCGGCTGCAGATATACCGGAGATGCGTTACTGGCTCACCGAGTCCGCCCATGGTCAACGTGTAACGCTAACGCTGCCCTCAACCATTGAGAATGATGGCCCGCTGACCGCCGAGTTTGTCTTGCCGGATGATGACAGCGGATTACGCAAAGTGATCGGACCGTGCCTGAAAGCATCCCGATCGATTGATAACTGAATCATGCAAATGATTGAGGACGGCAATTTCACAACAACCGCCTCCCTGACCTATGCTGCTACCCGACACCCTCGCTTCCGGTCGACTTCATGGATCGCTGTGCTCTATTCATTCTGCTACTGATCGCCCTGCCCGCCAGCGCACAGATCTACAAGTACAACGACGCCAGCGGCAACACGGTCTACAGCGATCATGCCCCGGATGGGGTCCAGCCGCAGCCAATGGAGTTGCCCCCGCTTAACAGCGTTCAGCCTCAGGCGCCGAGGGCGCCGTCCTCGGACACGACCAGCCCGGCGCCTGCGCGCAATGCCTATGAAGTGCTGGAGCTCACCGGCCTGCCCAC
Source organism: Pseudomonas sp. NPDC087598 (assembly GCF_044743525.1). Classification (NCBI taxonomy): domain Bacteria; kingdom Pseudomonadati; phylum Pseudomonadota; class Gammaproteobacteria; order Pseudomonadales; family Pseudomonadaceae; genus Pseudomonas; species Pseudomonas sp. NPDC087598. The sequence goes on from NZ_JBIUWQ010000057.1 coordinate 2,434, forward strand.
CGAAGAAGCCCTGCGCGCCAACAACGGCACCTTCACGGTCAACGTGCTGATCAAGCCGCGCCTGCAAGCGCCGCATCAGTTAAGACTGGTGCTGGACGATGAAACCTACGGCCAGCCGAGCAACGTGCCGATACTGCAATTGGTGAATGTCGACCGTGGCGAGCATCGTCTCGCCGTGCAGGTCATCGATGGCGAGGCGATCATCCAGCAGAGTCCGCCGGTGGTCTTTACCGTGCAGCGGGTGCACAAGCCATGAGAGGTGTCTGGCTGATCCTGTGCCTGCTGGCCCTGCCCGTTTCAGCAGAGGTCTTCACCTACATCGATGCCCAAGGCAACCGCATCTACACCGACCAGCCACGCGGCAACGCCAAACGGGTGCCGCTGGCGACCAGTAATCGCATGCCGGCCAATCCAACTGCTGCCCGGCCGCTCACCACCGCAAAGAAATCCCCGGAACAACCGCTGTTTCATTACGACATGCTGCGCGTTCTGGTGCCCGAGCCCGATGCGACCATTCGCAGCAGCGCCGGCGAGTTGATTGTCAGCGTCACCAGCGAGCCTGGCTTGCAAGCGGGACATCGCTATCGCCTGTTACTGGACGGTCAGGCCACTGGCGAGCCTGGACTCAGTCCTGTATTCCCTCTGAGCAATATCGACCGTGGCAGCCACAGCCTTTCAATCGAGATTCTTGATGCACAGGGCCGAATAGTCGAACGCACCGCCAACCAGCCCTTTCACATGCTGCGCATCTCGCTGGCGCAGAAACGCCAGGTCAAACCCTGCGTCACCGAGGACTACGGCGTGCGTCCGGAATGTCCGTTGAAAGACAAACCGCTAGAACCGAAAAACCCCTTCTTGCGTTTCTTCTAACGCCATTCAGCTTTGCGCACTATATTGGTGCAATAGGCTGCACCGTACCCACATTGCAACCCATTTTGGTTCGAAAGTACCCGTGAAGGCTGGCCGACTGCCACGCAAACGAGCGTCAAACGCCCGTTTCAGGGGTTGAACGCTTCTTTTCGGAGCCTTGGTTTGGTTTTTGCATTTTCCCGATACCGACGCTTGTTACTTGCGCACGCTCCGCCCCCAAAAGAGGCTCTGATGACCATTAGCGACGCAATCCCACGTTTGCTGCTCGACAACCTGACCACCGCCACCATTTTGCTCGATGCCGAATTGCGCCTTGAGTACATGAACCCGGCGGCGGAGATGCTGCTGGCCATCAGCGGGCAGCGCAGCCATGGGCAGTTCATCAGCGAGCTGTTCACCGAGTCCACCGAGGCGCTCAATTCCTTGCGTCAAGCGGTGGAACAGGCGCACCCGTTCACCAAGCGCGAAGCGATGCTCACGGCCCTCACCGGCCAGACCCTGACGGTGGATTACGCGGTGACGCCAATCCTCAGCAACGGCGCGACCCTGCTTTTGCTGGAAGTCCACCCGCGTGACCGCCTGCTGCGGATCACCAAGGAAGAGGCGCAACTGTCCAAGCAGGAAACCAGCAAGATGCTGGTGCGCGGCCTCGCCCATGAGATCAAGAACCCGCTCGGCGGTATTCGTGGCGCCGCGCAACTGCTGGCCCGGGAGCTACCGGAAGACAGCCTGCGCGACTACACCAACGTGATCATTGAAGAGGCTGACCGCCTGCGCAATCTGGTCGACCGCATGCTCGGCTCGAACAAGTTGCCGTCGCTGGCCATGTGCAACGTTCACGAAGTGCTCGAGCGCGTCTGCCAACTGGTCGAAGCGGAAAGTCAGGGCTGCATCACCCTGGTGCGCGACTACGACCCGAGCATTCCCGACGTATTGATCGACCGCGAACAAATGATTCAGGCCGTGTTGAACATCGTGCGTAACGCGATGCAGGCGATCAGCAGCCAGAACGAGTTGCGCCTGGGCCGCATCAGCCTGCGCTCCCGCACCATGCGCCAGTTCACCATCGGGCACGTCCGTCATCGCCTGGTGACCAAGATCGAGATCATCGACAACGGCCCGGGCATTCCTGCGGAACTCCAGGAAACCATTTTCTTTCCCATGGTCAGCGGACGCCCGGACGGTACCGGGCTCGGCCTGGCCATTACCCAGAACATCATCAGCCAGCACCAGGGCCTGATCGAGTGTGACAGCCACCCCGGCCACACCACGTTCTCGATCTTTCTGCCACTGGAACAAGGAGCCACATCGACATGAGCCGTAGTGAAACCGTGTGGATCGTCGATGACGACCGTTCTATCCGTTGGGTTCTGGAAAAGGCCTTGCAGCAGGAAGGCATGACCACGCAGAGCTTCGACAGCGCCGATGGCGTGATGAGTCGTCTGGCCCGCCAGCAACCGGATGTGATCATTTCCGATATCCGCATGCCAGGTGCCAGCGGTCTGGACCTGTTGGCGCGAATCCGTGAGCAGCACCCACGGTTGCCGGTCATCATCATGACCGCTCACTCCGATCTGGACAGCGCTGTCGCCTCCTATCAGGGTGGCGCATTCGAGTACCTGCCAAAGCCATTCGACGTGGATGAGGCGGTGTCGCTGGTCAAACGTGCCAATCAGCACGCGCAAGAGCAGCAAGGCCTGGAAGTCGTACCCGCGCTGACCCGCACACCGGAAATCATCGGCGAAGCGCCGGCGATGCAGGAAGTGTTTCGCGCCATCGGCCGCTTGAGTCACTCCAATATCACCGTGCTGATCAACGGCGAATCCGGCACTGGTAAAGAACTGGTCGCCCACGCCCTGCACCGCCACAGCCCGCGTGCGGCCTCGCCGTTCATCGCGCTGAACATGGCGGCAATCCCCAAGGATTTGATGGAATCCGAGCTGTTCGGCCACGAGAAAGGCGCGTTCACCGGCGCCGCCAATTTGCGTCGCGGACGCTTTGAGCAGGCCGATGGCGGCACGCTGTTCCTCGATGAAATCGGCGACATGCCGGCCGACACTCAGACGCGCCTGCTGCGCGTATTGGCCGACGGCGAGTTCTACCGTGTCGGCGGCCATGTGCCGGTCAAGGTCGATGTGCGGATCATTGCCGCGACACACCAGAATCTGGAAACCCTGGTGCATGCCGGGAAATTCCGTGAGGACTTGTTCCATCGCCTCAACGTGATCCGCATCCACATCCCGCGTCTGTCGGACCGTCGCGAAGACATCCCGACCCTGGCCAAGCACTTCCTCAGCCGCGCCGCGCAGGAACTGGCGGTCGAGCCAAAACTGCTGAAAAGCGAGACCGAGGAATACCTGAAGAACCTGCCGTGGGGCGGCAACGTGCGCCAGTTGGAGAACACCTGCCGCTGGATCACCGTGATGGCATCCGGGCGCGAGGTGCATATCAGCGACCTACCGCCGGAGTTGCTCAACCTGCCGCAGGACTCGGCGCCGGTGACCAACTGGGAGCAAGCGCTGCGCCAGTGGGCCGATCAGGCGTTGGCACGCGGCCAGTCGAGCCTGCTCGACAGCGCGGTACCGGCGTTTGAGCGGATCATGATCGAGACGGCGCTGAAACATACCGCTGGCCGTCGCCGGGATGCTGCGGTTTTGCTGGGTTGGGGGCGTAATACCCTGACGCGCAAGATCAAGGAACTGGGGATGAAGGTTGATGGCGGGGATGATGATGAGGGGGATGAGGGTTAATCACCCTTTGAGTCTTCGCAGACAGTGACATCTATTCGCGAGCAGGCTCGCTCCCACAGGGGATTGCATTCCCACTGTGGGAGCGAGCCTGCTCGCGAAGCGTTTAGGGTCAGCGTGCACCGCATCAATGCACGATGACCCGTGATTGAGCACAGTCGGGTTCCCATATTCGCTTCCAAAAACACTGAAAAACAAACCTTCCAAATACACGAAAGCCCCGAAATACGGGGCTTTCCCGTTTCTGAACGACTTTTTTGTTTCATCAGATTAAAAACTGGCACGCCCCCTGCAATAACTCCTACAGGTGATTCGATTCACCACCCGTTTCGGGGACCTTGGTACAGGCAGGCCGGGGATTCCCCTCTTTACACCGGGGCGCACAACGCAGCGCGTTGCGCCCACCCTTTTGGGATCCTTGGTACAGGCAGGCCGGGGGTTCCCTCTTTACACCGGACCGACGCTGCAAAGCGAAGTCCATCCCGTTTTGGGAACCCTGATACAGGCAGGTCAGGGATTCCCGCTTTTATTGCTCACGGAGATGAATCTCCAGCCGCCAGCGGTCATCGACCTCACTGGCGGCCCAGTCACCCTGCAGCGGCCGCGCCGCCAGCACCGTCAGCAACAACCCACCATCACTCAATCGCGTACGCCAGTTGACGTCCTTGCCGTTGAGCCTGAGCTGGCCTTTCTGCGCCTTGCCTTCGGCCTGGAACAACAACGCCACGGTGCCATCGATGATTTCGCCGTGCAGCTTCGGTTCATTGTTGAACCACACCACCAGCCCCTGATCCGTAACCTCGACCTGCTGCAACACAGTCGGATCCGGCGTGGTCAGACGGCCGATCATCAAACCGATCATCACGCCGACAATCGCCAGCGAACCGATCACACGCGGGAATAGTTTCGAACGGTTGTCCACAGGCGGCGTAGAATGCCGCTCATCTTTACCTTCGGAGCCGTGCATGTTTCACGTCATCCTTTTTCAACCAGAAATTCCGCCGAATACCGGCAACGTTATCAGGCTGTGCGCCAACAGTGGCTGCCACCTGCATTTGATCGAACCGCTGGGTTTCGAGATGGACGACAAGCGCCTGCGCCGCGCCGGTCTCGACTACCACGAATATGCCACGCTACAACGCCACGCCGACCTCGCCAGTTGCCTGGAAAGCCTGGGCCACCCACGGCTGTTCGCGTTCACCACCAAGGGTTCGCGGCCGTTTCACGATGCCGCGTTCGTGCCGGGTGATGCGTTCATCTTTGGTCCGGAAAGCCGTGGCCTGCCGCCAGAAGTGCTGGACGCCCTGCCGGCCGAACAGCGCCTGCGTCTGCCGATGCGCGAAGGCTGCCGCAGCCTGAACCTGTCCAACACCGTGGCAGTCGCCGTGTACGAAGCCTGGCGCCAGAACGACTTCAAGTAACAGCGCAAAACAAATGTGGGAGCGAGCCTGCTCGCGATTACGGAGTGTCAGTCAACTTTGATGTGTCTGACAGACCGCTATCGCGAGCAGGCTCGCTCCCACATAGGGTGTTGCTAAACCGTCTTATTGAACGGTCGGGGTCTCGCCACTTTCCTGCATGCGCTGCAGCTCTTGCGCGTACAGGGCGTCGAAGTTCACCGGGGCCAGCATCAGCGCCGGGAACGAACCACGGGTGACCAGGCTGTCCAGGGTTTCGCGAGCGTACGGGAACAGGATGTTCGGGCAGAATGCACCCAGAGTGTGGCTCATCGACGCTGGGTCAAGGTTCTTGATCAGGAAGATACCGGCCTGTTGCACTTCAGCGATGAAGGCCACTTCGTCACCGTTTTTCACGGTTACGGAGAGGGTCAGCACGACTTCAAAGAAATCGCCTTCGAGCTCTTTCTGGCGAGTGTTCAGATCCAGACCGACGCTCGGATCCCACTGCTGGCGAAAGATCGCCGGGCTTTTCGGGGCTTCGAAGGACAAGTCGCGTACGTAGATGCGCTGCAAGGAGAATTGCGGTGCGGTTTCTTCTTCGCTGGCTGCAGTGTTCTGTTGGTCAGTCATCTCAGATCCTTTCTGATCTTGGGTCTTTTAGGGATTGCTGTACGTGGGTGCAGCCGTTCAGGCCTTGAGCAGCGCGTCGAGCTTGCCGGCGCGCTCCAGGGCATACAAATCGTCACAACCGCCGATGTGCTCGCCGCCGATCCAGATCTGCGGCACGGAGGTGCGTCCGGCCTTCTGGGTCATTTCGGCGCGCACCTGCGGCTTGCCATCGACCTTGATCTCTTTGAAGGCCACGCCTTTGTTCTCGAGCAGGTATTTGGCTCGGGAGCAGTAAGGGCAGTAATCGCTGGAGTAGACGATGACTTCGCTCATATCACTTCACCAACGGCAGGTTGTCGCCTTTCCAGCTGGAAATCCCGCCGGACAGCTTGGCGGCGGTGAAGCCGGATTTCATCAGCTCGCGGGCGTGGGTGCCGGCGGTCTGGCCCAAAGCGTCGACCAGAATGATGGTCTTGGCCTTGTGTTTTTCCAGCTCGGCGATGCGCGCAGCCAGTTTGTCCTGTGGAATGTTCACGGCGCCAACGATGTGGCCGGCAGCGAAATCCTTGGCCGGACGGATGTCCACCACCACGCCAGCATCTTTGTTGACCAGAGCGGTCAGCTCACCGGTGCTCAGGCTTTTACCGCCGCCCTGCATCGTGTGCGCCAGCAGCAGAGCCAGCAGTACGACGAAGATACCGACAAGAATGTAGTGGTTAGTGGCAAATTCAATCAGGTGAGCAACCATCGAAGGAGGTTCCAGGGCATTAAAATGTCGGCCAGTATACACAGCCACTATGGTGGGCCAAACCCCGTCCGGCGGTGACGCCGTCGGAACTTCGCTTTAAACTCCAACTCCCTTTTCCATCGCCCTCTTCTTTATTAGCCACGAGTGGATTCCATGACTACCACGCCTAAACCTTTGGTCCTGATCATTCTCGACGGCTTCGGTCACAGCGACAGCCCCGAGTCCAACGCCGTTTTTGCGGCGAAGAAGCCTGTGCTGGATCGCCTGTCGGCCACCGTGCCGAACGGTTTGATCTCGGGGAGCGGCATGGACGTCGGCCTGCCGGACGGCCAGATGGGCAACTCCGAGGTCGGCCACATGAACCTCGGCGCCGGTCGTGTGGTGTATCAGGACTTCACCCGCGTGACCAAAGCGATCCGCGACGGCGAGTTCTTCGAGAACCCGACCATCTGCGCCGCAGTGGATAAAGCCGTGGCCGCCGGCAAAGCCGTGCACTTCATGGGCCTGCTGTCGGATGGCGGCGTACACAGCCACCAGGATCATCTGATCGCCATGGCCGAACTGGCCTTCAAGCGCGGCGCCGAAAAAATCTATCTGCATGCCTTCCTCGACGGCCGCGACACGCCGCCGAAAAGCGCCGCGTCGTCGATCGAATTGCTCGACGCGACGTTCCAGGCACTCGGCAAAGGCCGCATCGCCAGCATCATCGGCCGCTACTTCGCCATGGACCGTGACAACCGCTGGGATCGCGTGGCCCAAGCCTACAACCTGATCGTTGACGGTAACGGCGAATTCAACGCCGCCACTGCGCAGGAAGGTCTGGAAGCAGCCTATGCCCGTGGCGAGAGCGACGAATTCGTCAAAGCCACCAGCATCGGCGAGCCCGTCAAAGTCGAAGACGGCGATGCCGTGGTGTTCATGAACTTCCGCGCCGACCGCGCACGCGAACTGAGCCGAGTATTTGTCGAGGACGGCTTCAAGGAATTCGAGCGCGCACGCCAGCCGAAAGTGCAGTACGTCGGCCTGACCCAATACGCTGCGAGCATCCCGGCCCCCGCAGCTTTCGCCCCGGGCAGCCTGGAGAACGTCCTCGGCGACTATCTGGCGAAGAACGGCAAGACCCAACTGCGCATCGCCGAAACCGAGAAATACGCCCACGTGACCTTCTTCTTCTCCGGCGGCCGTGAAGAGCCGTTCCCGGGTGAAGAGCGCATCCTGATTCCGTCGCCAAAAGTCGCCACGTACGACTTGCAGCCGGAAATGAGCGCGCCGGAGGTCACCGACCGTATCGTCGAGGCCATCGAAAATCAGCGCTACGACGTCATCGTGGTCAACTACGCCAACGGCGATATGGTCGGCCACAGCGGCGTGTTCGACGCGGCGGTAAAAGCCGTTGAATGCCTGGACACCTGTGTTGGCCGCATCGTCGAGGCTCTGGAAAAGGTTGGCGGCGAAGCGCTGATCACTGCCGACCACGGCAACGTCGAGCAAATGGCGGACGAGTCCACCGGGCAAGCGCACACCGCGCACACCACCGAGCCGGTGCCGTTCATTTATGTCGGCAAGCGTGACCTCAAGGTCCGTGAAGGCGGCGTGCTGGCAGACGTCGCGCCGACCATGCTCAAGCTGCTGGGCCTGGAAAAACCGGCGGAAATGACGGGTACCTCGATTCTGGTGTAACCCGCACCGGCTGAAACACTGCAAAAACCTGTGGGAGCTGGCTTGCCAGCGATAGCAATCTGACAGCCAACAGCTATGTTGAATGTGCAGACGCCATCGCTGGCAAGCCAGCTCCCACAGTGTTTATGGTGTTTTCGAAATGGAATAGGGCCTATTGCTTGCTCCAGTTATCACACAAGCCCAATTGGGCGTTTTTTTTGCAGCGTCGGGCGGGCATACTAGGCCGTCCCTTACCCTGGTGCCGCCCGCCCCTATGCTTCGCGTCCTGATTGCCATCGCTCTGACCTGCCTGCTCCAACCGGCCTTTGCTGACGAGCGCGCGCAAACCCAACAGCAGCTGGATGCCACGCGTCAGGACATTGCCGAGCTGAAGAAACTGCTGGGCAAGCTCCAGGAAGAAAAGTCCGGCGTGCAGAAAGAGCTCAAGGGCACAGAAACCGAGATGGGCAAACTGCAGAAGCAGGTCGATGCCCTGCAGAAAGAACTGCAGAAAAGCGAATCCGAGTTGCAGCGGCTCGATGCGGAGAAAAAAAAACTCCAGAGCGCGCGCACTGAACAGCAGCGACTGATCGCCATCCAGGCCCGCGCCGCCTACCAGAACGGCCGCCAGGAATACCTCAAACTGCTGCTCAACCAGCAGAATCCCGAGAAATTCGCCCGCACCCTCACCTATTACGACTACCTGAGCCAGGCGCGCCTGGAGCAGTTGAAGAATTTCAACGAAACCCTGCGCCAACTGGCCAATGTCGAAAAAGACATCGGCTTGCAGCAGGCGCAATTGCTGGTGCAGAAAAGCAGCCTTGATACCCAGCGCGAAGAGCTCGACAAGGTTCGCAAGGAACGCCAGCAAGTTCTCGCCAAGCTCAACGACGACGTGAAGGCCCGCGACCAGAAACTCGCCACTCGCGAGCAGGATCAGGCAGACCTGTCTAAAGTCCTTAAAACCGTTGAAGAAACCCTGGCCCGCCAGGCTCGTGAGGCAGAAGAAGCGCGGCAGAAAGCGCTGATCGCCCAGCAGGAAGCGGAAAAAAAGCGTTTACGTGAGGCCGAAGCTGAAAACAGCGACGCCCCACGAAAACCCGCCAGATCAACACCCGGCGCACTGGTTTCCAGCAGCGGCGAGACCTTCGGCGGCCCTTTTGCCGCAACCCGGGGAAAACTTCCTTGGCCGGTTGATGGTCGACTATTGGCACGTTTCGGTGAAACCCGTGGTGACGACGCCCGGACCAAGTGGGACGGCGTGATGATCAGCGCCTCCGCCGGCAGCCAGGTGCATGCCGTGCACGGCGGGCGCGTGGTGTTCGCCGACTGGTTGCGCGGTGCCGGGCTATTGGTGATTCTCGATCACGGCAACGGTTTTCTGAGTCTTTACGGTCACAACCAGACGCTGCTCAAGTCGGCCGGTGACGTGGTAAAAGCCGGTGAGTCCATCTCCACTGTCGGTAACAGTGGCGGTCAGGACACGCCAGCGCTGTATTTCGCAATTCGTCAGCAGGGTCACCCGAGTGATCCGGCGCAATGGTGTCGTGCGCAAGGATAAGCGCACCGCCTAATTAAGGAGTTCGTTCGACATGCTGCATTTGTCCCGCCTTACCTCGCTGGCCCTGACGATCGCCCTGGTGATCGGCGCGCCTCTGGCGTTCGCCGCACAACCGGCTCCGGCTGTCGCTCCAGCAGGCACTGCTGCGACCTCCAAGGCACCGTTGCCGCTGGAAGAGTTGCGCACCTTTGCCGAGGTCATGGACCGGATCAAAGCCGCGTATGTCGAGCCGGTGGACGACAAGACCCTGCTGGAAAACGCGATCAAGGGCATGCTCAGCAACCTTGATCCGCACTCCGCTTACCTGGGTCCGGAAGATTTCACCGAGTTGCAGGAAAGCACCAGCGGCGAATTCGGCGGCCTGGGCATCGAAGTCGGCTCCGAAGACGGCTTCATCAAGGTCGTCTCGCCAATCGACGACACGCCTGCGTCGAAGGCTGGCATTCAGGCCGGTGACTTCATCGTCAAGATCAACGGCGCGCCGACGCGCGGCCAGACCATGACCGAAGCCGTGGACAAGATGCGCGGCAAGATCGGCCAGAAAATCACCCTGACCCTGGTGCGCGACGGCGGCACGCCATTCGACGTGACCCTGGCCCGCGCCGTGATTCAAGTGAAGAGCGTCAAGGCGCAATTGCTGGAGTCGGGCTACGGCTACATCCGCATCACCCAGTTCCAGGTCAAGACCGGCGAAGAAGTTTCCAAAGCCCTGGCCAAGCTGCGCAAGGACAACGGCAAGAAACTCAACGGCGTCATCCTCGATCTGCGCAACAACCCGGGCGGAGTGCTGCAGGCAGCGGTGGAAGTGGTCGATCACTTCATCACCAAAGGCCTGATCGTCTACACCAAGGGCCGGATCGCCAACTCCGAACTGCGCTTCTCCGCCACCGGCAAGGACGAAAGCGAAGCGGTACCGATGGTCGTGCTGATCAACGGTGGCAGCGCCTCGGCATCGGAAATCGTTGCCGGCGCCCTGCAGGATCAGAAACGCGCCGTGGTCATGGGCACCACCAGTTTCGGCAAGGGCTCGGTACAAACCGTGCTGCCGCTGAACAACGACCGCGCACTGAAGATCACTACTGCGTTGTACTTCACGCCGAATGGCCGTTCGATTCAGGCCCAAGGCATCGTCCCGGACATCGAGGTGCGCAAGGCGAAGATCACCAACGAAGCGGACGGCGACTACTTCAAGGAAGCCGACCTGCAAGGTCACCTGGGCAATGGCAACGGCGGCGCCGACAAACCGACCGGTTCCGGCGCCAAGGCCAAACCGATGCCGCAGGACGACGATTACCAATTGGCCCAGGCCCTGAGCCTGCTCAAAGGGCTGAGCATTACGTCCGGCCGTTGAGGATGTCTCTGCGTTTCGTCTTCGTTCTGTTGTGCTGTCTGGCGGGTGCTGCTCACGCAGAGCCCGCCACATCAACACCACACAAAGCCTACCTGACACTGATCATCGATGACCTGGGGCAAAACCTGCCCCGGGATCGCCGCGTGCTGGCCCTGCCCGGCCCGGTGACCACGGCGATCATGCCCGACACCCCGCACGCCACCGAATTCGCCCGCGAGGCCCATCGCGCCGGGAAGATCGTGATCCTGCACATGCCCATGGACCCGGCCACCGGGCCGTATGCGTGGCATCCTGAACTGCCCATCGAAGAACTCGAAAAACGCCTCGACGCCGCGTTCAAAATGGTCCCCTACACCGCCGGCATCAATAACCACATGGGCAGCCGCATGACTGCGCAACCGGTGGCGATGGCGTGGTTGATGGCTGAATTGCAGCGCCGCCACAAGTTCTTCGTCGACAGCCGCACCAGTGCCCAAACCGTGGCGGCGCAACAGGCGCAGAAGATCGATCTGGCGAGTGTCTCGCGGGATGTATTTCTCGATGACGAGCGCACCGAGGCGGCAATCTTCACGCAATTGCAAACGGCGATCAGCCTTGCACACAAACAAGGTTCGGCGGTGATGATCGGCCATCCGTACCCGCAGACCCTCGCCGTGCTGGAGCGCGAACTGCCCAAGCTCAAGGCCCAGGGCATCGAGTGGATCGACATCAAGCAAATGATCAGCGTGCGCAGCAATCGCGCCATGGCCGGTCATGGCAAAGACGGCGTGTATCGGTAACACGCTGTCACCACGCAATACATAGTTACCGCCAGAGACCTGGCCCACATCCGGATAGTGAGACCTGCAAAAGGTCGCGACTCCCTGAGTCGCCTTTCAACTATCAGGAGTGACTATGACTACGCATGACGAAACCGCTGTGCCAGCCGGGCAAATGGAGCCCATCCGCCACGACAACCTGCTGATCAACTTCACGACGGAGTTTCTCCGCATCTGGGACACCCACGGTTCACGGGCAAAAAAGGCCGCGATCTGGCGTCCGACCCCGGCCGCCGATGTGCTTCCCGGCTATTTTCCATTGGGCGACGTGCTCATTGATAACCACGACAACATCACTGGCAGGCATATAGTGGCGGTGGTTTGCGAGGCTGATACACCCAGCGCAGATCCTGCCATAGGCAAAGCATTACGCCGGCCTGTCGACTATGAACTGATCTGGGAGGACACCGGATCGGGATCGAAAAAGGACGGCGCGATCTGGCGCCCCGTTCCTCCCGAAGGTTACGTGGCACTGGGATCGGTATGTTCCGACGGCCATGAAAAACCTTCCTTCAACGCCGTCCGCTGTGTCCGTGCCGACCTTGTTATCGCTTCTGGTCTCAGTGAACAGACATGGAATGACAGGAGCAGCGGCGCTCGAAAAAGCATCAGCACCTGGAGCGCCATTCCGCCATCGGCATTAGCAGATGAGATTTACTTGGTGCCCGGCACCTTTGTCGGCTGTAGCGGTTATTCCAAACCCGACAACTTGTTCGGCTATTCGCTGCGCATTCGGATTTCGCTCGAGGTCAATCCTGCACCCACCTTGCCCGTTCTCGACAGTGAAATACCCCCCTGTGCGCAGGTACCTGAACACCCCACACAGACCGCTAGGCTTCCATGGTTCGCAGTGAAGGACCCACAGCTTTCCAGACGCGAGCAACTGCGAGAGTCACCTTTCTATCTTCTGCAACGCACGGATCACTATCAGCTCGTCGGCCATTGCAAGAACGGCCAGGATGACGCCAGACCGATTCGCTGGACGGCACCCCGCGCCCAGCGATCGGAAAACCTGCGCACCTTCACTCAGCTCACCTCGATCGAGTTCGGCGCGCAATGGCAAAGCAACGAGCGTCAACCGTTCCTGTTTTCGGCGCGGCTGAACAATGCTTTTACCCAGTGCGAAATTCAGTCGAACGAGTGGCTTAATCCGGCGCCCATCGAGATCGCCGCCGTCATGGCCAGAAACAGTTCGATGGCGGTCTATTTGATACAGAGTGATTACTCACTGCTGCGTGCGGATGGCACACACGTTAACGACGACGTCAGTTACACCGACTCCAACAGCTTGCACATCAGCCAGTACACGCCGACGGAGCCTGAGGTTATTGTCGTTCCTGCGTCGGAACCAGCAGTGCAAGCGAACATCGATACCCCGCCGGCGAACAACGAGATCAGCGCCCCATTGCAGGAGCAAGACCTGTCTGACGCTACAGATACCTTGCCATGATGTCGTCAACCACGCCTTCTTTGCGCAGTTGATCAAGCGCAGCCTGGAGCTTGGCGACGACGTCGTCGGAGACGTCCTTGTTCAGCGCCAGATACAGCTCGGCGCTGTTGAAACGCAGCACGGTCTTGAGTCCGGTTACACCATCCTGCCGCGCCAGATAACGCCCGGCAGGATCACCGGTAGCCCACAGATCAATCTGACCGTTGACCAGTTTCTTCGCGTTGTCCTGATCACGCAGCACGACCACTGGCTTCAAGCCCTGCTTGGTCAGTGTCTCGGCAATTGCATCGCCCTTGTAGGCACCGATCCGGTACTTGCGCGCGTCATTGAGGGTTTCGAGGGTGATCTTGCTGTCAGCCTTGGCCAACATGATCCAGTCGTCGGGGCCGATCGGGCCGACCCACTTGAAGAGCTTTTCGCGGTCTGGCAGTCGCGCCATGACGAATGCACCGTAACCGGGGTTTTCCAGAGCCAGTTTGTAGACGCGCTCCCAAGGAAAACGCAGGGTCAGGCTATAGGTGATGCCGGCGCGCTGGAACATCTCGCGCACAATGTCAGTGGCAATGCCGTTGATGTTCTCGCCCTGGGCGAAATTCTTGCCATTCTTCGCCATGTTGTACGGCGGGAAGTTTTCGGTGAGGAGCACCAGATCGGTGTCAGGACTGTTTTCGGCGCGGGCAGTATTGAGCAGCAACACACAGGCACTGGCGAGAACAAGAAGCAGGCGTTTGATCATGTCGGGCTACCGAAATCCATGGCGTGCCCAAGAGTGCCTTGGGTACGCCATGCTGTCCACTGGCCTGTATCGTTTAGCGCATCACGATGCCGCGTTTGGCCATGTAAGCCTTGGCTTCCTGCACGGTGTATTCGCCGAAGTGGAAAATACTCGCCGCCAACACTGCGCTGGCGTGGCCTTCGAGAATGCCGTCAGCCAGATGCTGCAGATTGCCGACACCGCCGGACGCGATCACCGGAATGCCCAGCGCATCGCTGATGGCGCGGGTCACGCCGAGATCGAAACCGTTCTTCATGCCGTCCTGATCCATGCTGGTTAGCAGGATTTCGCCGGCACCGAGGCCTTCCATTTTCTTCGCCCACTCGACCGCATCGAGGCCGGTCGGCTTGCGCCCACCGTGGGTGAAGATCTCCCAGCGCGGAGTTTCGCCCGGGCCGGAAACCTTCTTCGCGTCGATGGCGACGACGATGCATTGCGAGCCGAAATGCTGCGCCGCTTCGCCGACGAATTCCGGATTGAACACCGCGGCGGTGTTGATCGAAACCTTGTCCGCACCGGCATTGAGCAGATTGCGGATGTCCTGCACGGTGCGCACACCACCACCGACAGTCAGCGGGATGAACACCTGGCTGGCCATGCGCTCGACGGTATGCAGCGTGGTGTCGCGACCATCGACACTGGCGGTGATGTCGAGAAAGGTAATCTCGTCGGCACCCTGCTCGTCGTAGCGACGGGCGATTTCCACCGGGTCACCGGCGTCGCGGATGTTTTCGAATTTCACACCTTTGACGACCCGGCCGTTGTCCACGTCCAGGCAAGGGATGATGCGTTTGGCCAGCGCCATGGTCAGTCCTCAGCCTTGGTACGAGTCGCAGAAAGCTTGCGCTTCGGCGACGTCGAGAGTGCCTTCGTAGATCGCCCGGCCAGTGATCGCACCGATGATGCCTGGCGCCTTGGCGTCGAGCAGCGACTTGATGTCACCCAGATTGTGGATACCGCCGGAAGCGATCACCGGAATCTTCGTTGCAGCGGCCAGCGCAGCGGTGAACGGTACGTTGCAGCCCTGCATCATGCCGTCTTTGGCGATGTCGGTATAAACGATCGAGGACACGCCATCGGCTTCAAACTGTTTGGCCAGGTCGATGACCTGCACGGTGCTGATTTCAGCCCAGCCATCGGTGGCGACAAAACCGTCTTTGGCATCCAGACCGACGATGATCTTGCCCGGGAATGCGCGGCAGGCTTCAGCGACGAACGCCGGATCTTTCACGGCTTTGGTGCCGATGATCACGTAGCTCACACCCGCCTTGACGTAGTGCTCGATGGTTTCCAGCGAACGGATGCCACCACCGATCTGGATCGGCAGAGTCGGGTAGCGCTTGGCAATCGCCGTAACCACTTCACCGTTGACCGGCTGACCTTCAAAAGCGCCGTTCAGATCGACCAGATGCAGACGACGGCAACCGCCTTCCACCCACTTGGCAGCCATGCTCACCGGGTCATCGGAGAACACCGTGGAATCTTCCATGCGGCCCTGGCGCAGACGTACGCAGGCACCGTCTTTAAGATCGATAGCGGGAATAATCAGCATCGGGCAAACCTTCAAATTTGAATGTTAAGCTTGGCTCGTAAATCAGTTTTTCTCGAGCGCCCACAGGTCGCTTTCGATGCTTTCAAACCGCTCTTTGAGGTGGGTCTGCACATCGAAAATCGCCCTGTTGTAATAGTGCGGAGCAATTTCGCGGGTAAACAGCTCAAGAATTTCCGCCGCTTCAAACGATCCGAGGTCGAGTTCGAAACGTTCCTCCATGAAGCGTTTGATCTTGTGATTGGCCTCGCTCTCCTGCTCGGGAGTAAGGGTCAGGATCGGCGGTTTCTTCTTGATAGCCATTTACCAGCGACCGTCCCACGCAGCGAAGTTCTGCAGCAATTGCAGACCATGGGTATGGCTCTTCTCCGGGTGGAATTGCACGGCAAATCGCGAGCCTTCGGCCAGCGCCGCCGCGAAATCGACGCCGTAATGACCGCCACCCACCACCTGCCGCGCATTGGCCGCAGCGATGTAGTAGCTGTGCACGAAGTAGAAACGCGCCATGTCCGGAATGTCATGCCACAGCGGGTGGCTGACTTTCTGCTTCACCTCATTCCAGCCCATGTGCGGGACTTTCAGGTGCTCGCCGTCTTCATGCAGGTCTTTGCCAAAGAACTTCACCGCGCCCGGGAACAGGCCGATGCAGTCGACACCGTCGTTCTCTTCGCTGGTGTCGAGCAAGGCTTGCATGCCGACACAGATACCGAGGAACGGACGATCCTGGCTGACTTCACGCACCAGCGAGTCGAAACCCAGACGACGGATTTCCGCCATGCAATCGCGAATCGCGCCGACGCCCGGGAAGACCACGCGGTCGGCTTCGCGGATGACATCTGCATCGCTGGTGATCAGCACCTTGCCGGCACCGACGTGTTCCAGAGCCTTGGCCACCGAGTGCAGGTTGCCCATGCCGTAATCGATAACTGCAACCGTCTGCATTACAGAACGCCTTTGGTCGATGGCATTTGCCCGGCCATGCGCTCATCCAGCTCCACAGCCATGCGCAGTGCGCGGCCGAAAGCCTTGAACACGGTTTCGATCTGGTGGTGAGTGTTGGTGCCGCGCAGGTTGTCGATGTGCAGGCTGACCAGCGCGTGGTTGACGAAGCCCTGGAAGAACTCCTGGAACAGGTCAACGTCGAAGCCGCCGACGGTGGCGCGGGTGTACGGCACGTGCATCTGCAGGCCTGGACGACCGGAGAAATCGATCACCACACGCGACAGCGCTTCATCGAGCGGCACGTAGGCGTGGCCGTAGCGACGGATGCCTTTTTTGTCGCCGATGGCTTTGGCGAAGGCCTGGCCGAGAGTGATACCAACGTCTTCCACCGTATGGTGGTCGTCGATATGCAGATCGCCCTTGCATTCAATATCCAGGTCGATCAACCCGTGACGGGCGATCTGATCCAGCATGTGCTCAAGAAAAGGAACACCGATCTCGAATCGGGCCTTTCCGGTGCCATCACGGTTGATCGAGGCTTGGATCTGGGTTTCCAGAGGGTCTCGCTCGACAGAAGCCTTACGGTCGGCCATCACCAGCTCCGCAAAATCATTGGGCGAAAAAGGCAGCCATTATAGGCACGCGGGGCCGAAACAGAAACACGAGACGTGATATGGCAGACGGATAGAACCCCCGGCTGTCGCGGGTAGACATGTCCATACAAGCCATTTCGGTCACCCCGAAACAACTGCAGGAGTGAGCCTGCTCGCGATGAGGGCCTCACAGTCAACATTTCTGTGACGGTCAGACCGCTATCGCGAGCAGGCTCACTCCTACAGGGATATTGCGTTTTTACTTAGTGAAACAGTACTGCCGTCTTCTGCAGGGTCACCCACACACCCCACGCCAACGGAATACCCACCACCAGCCACGCAGCCACCGCCAGCGGCTTGCTGCCCGGCGCGGCTTTCCACTCCAGCACGGTGGTCGCGTCAGCACCTTTGTCATGACCCAGCGCCTGTTCGGCCGCCAGTTCGGCGTCGGTCATGAAGTACTTGTCAGCCACCGGGCGTACCAGCATGTTGCAGAGGAAACCCAGCACCAGCAGGCCAGCGAGGATGTACAGGGTGATGTCGTAAGCGGCAGCGCGTTCCACGCCGATGCTCAACTGATACTCACGCAGGTAGTTCACCAGCACCGGACCCAGTACGCCAGCCGCCGCCCACGCCGTCAGCAGACGACCGTGGATCGCACCGACCATTTGCGTACCGAACAGGTCGGCCAGGTAAGCCGGAACCGTCGCAAAACCACCGCCGTACATCGACAGGATGATGCAGAACGCCGCCACGAACAGCGCAACGTTGCCCAGATGACCAAGGTTCGGGATCAGTGCATACAGAGCAAAACCCAGGGCAAAGAACACGAAGTAGGTATTTTTGCGGCCCAGGTAGTCCGAGAAAGACGCCCAGAAGAACCGGCCACCGATGTTGAACAGGCTCAACAGACCGGTGAAACCGGCCGCAATCGCGGCAATCGACGCCAATTGCCCGGCATCCAGCTGACCGAACGGCACGTCAACGCCCAGCAGTTTGCCGCCGAATACTTCCTGCAGCAGTGGCGAAGCCATGCCGAGGATGCCGATACCGGCCGACACGTTCAGGCACAGCACCAGCCAGACCAGACGGAATTGCGGAGTTTTCCACGCCACATTCACGTGCACGTGACGGTGAGTGATCATCGAGTTCGAAGCTTTTTTCGCCGGAGCGGTCCAGCCTTCAGGCTTCCAACCCGTTGGCGGTACGCGATAAGACAGTGCGCCGCCGATCATGAACACGAAATAGATCGCGGCCATCACCAGGAAGCTCTGCCATACACCAACGCTGGTTGGCGAAGCGAAGTGGCCCATCAGCGCTGCGGCCAACGGTGCACCGACCATCGCGCCGCCGCCGAAGCCCATGATTGCCATGCCAGTGGCCATGCCGCGCTTGTCCGGGAACCACTTGATCAGGGTCGACACCGGCGAGATATAGCCCAGGCCCAGACCGATACCACCGATCACGCCGGAGCCGATCCACATCAGCCAGATCTGGTGGGTATAAATGCCCAGCGCCGAGATCAGCAGACCGCCACACCAGCACAGCGCCGAGACGACACCGGCCTTGCGTGGACCGGCGTGTTCGAGCCAGCCACCCCAGATCGCTGCCGAGCAGCCGAGGAAGATGAAGAACAAGGTGTAGATCCAGCCGAGCATCGAAATCGGCCAGTCGCATTGCGACGAGAACACCTGTGCGATGAAGCTCATGTCCGGTGCGCAAGCCACGGGAGCGGTAATGCCCAGCGCCTTGGACAGCGGCAACCAGAACACCGAGAAACCGTAGGCCATGCCGATGCACAGGTGAATGGCCAGAGCGGCCGGTGGTACCAGCCAGCGGTTGAAACCGGGCTTGGCGATGATGCGTTCCTTTGACAGGAACGCAGGCTGGTCGGCTTTGAGGCCGTCCGCCGTAATGCTCGTGCTCATTGTGTATCCCCCAATTATTAGTATGGTTCGCCAGCCACTGTTCACCCTCGGCCTTTATGCACGCAGGCATGACCGTTTTTCAGGTGAAGCTCCTTGAAGGCGCGACGTTAAGTCGCAGAAGGACGGACGAACCGGCGAAGGTTACCATTTGCACGTGACAGAAAAACCAAACTGATATCACCTTTTTCATGTCATCTGATCTTCTTCACCGGTAGGAGCTGCGGAACGCTGCGATCTTTTGATCCTGCTTCTTACAGTCAACATCAAAAGATCGCAGCCTTCGCCAGCTCCTACGCAGGGCATTTCCTACGGAGCCACCATGCCAGTCATCGTTCAGACGCTAGAAGACGCCAGTTATCAGGATCAGCAGGATTTGCAGAAGATTTACCGCGATGCGCCCGATTGGCTGTTCGCGCCGTTCTCCGGGGAAGCCGAGCTGATCGAAAGCGCGCTGGCTGACGGCAGTTTTATTGCTGGACGTTTCAATGACCGACTGCTCGGCGCCGCACGCCTGACAAGGCACCACGACGTTTGGCATTTGTCCCATTTATGCGTGCGAAAGGTCACCAGACGCCGGGGTGTTGCCGAGCGGCTGGTGAACCAAGCGCAGAAAATGGCGTCGCAAGCGGGTGCAGAACTGCGCCTGCTGGCACCTGCCGGGCATCTTGAAGCCCAGGCAATCGCCGCGAAATTGCAGGTGCCACTGGCAGTGCAGGCAACATGACTTCACCCCGGACCGGGCCATTGCAGCGCTATACTCCCCGGCTAAATTACGAATTCGACTAACTACAAGGACTCGCCCATGAAAGCGTTCGGCAAAATCCTGGGTCTGGTACTTCTCGGGCTGTTGCTGATCATTGTGGCGGCAGGCTTTGCCCTGACCCACCTCTTCGATCCCAACGATTACAAAGACGAGATCCGCCAGATAGCCCGCGACAAGGCCCACATCGAGCTGACGCTCAATGGCGATATCGGCTGGAGCCTGTTCCCGTGGCTCGGCCTGGAATTGCACGAGGCCAGTGTCGCCACGCTGGTCAAACCTGCCGAACCGTTTGCCGATTTGCAGATGCTCGGCCTGTCCGTGCGTGTGCTGCCGCTGCTGCGCCGCGAAGTGCAGATGAGCGACGTCCGCGTCGAAGGCCTGAACCTGCGCCTGAACCGTGACAAGGACGGTCATGGCAACTGGGAAGACATCGGCAAGGTCCCCGCTCCGGCTGGCGCAACGCCGCCGGCTGCGGCCGGCGAACCGGTCAGCGAAACCACCGCCGCCGTGGAAAAACCACCACAACCGATCCGGCTCGACA
Source organism: Pseudomonas sp. NPDC087598 (assembly GCF_044743525.1). NCBI lineage: Bacteria > Pseudomonadati > Pseudomonadota > Gammaproteobacteria > Pseudomonadales > Pseudomonadaceae > Pseudomonas > Pseudomonas sp. NPDC087598. The sequence continues at coordinate 22,738 of NZ_JBIUWQ010000057.1, forward strand.
TCGACAGCCTGACTGTCAACAACGCTCGCGTTGAATACAACGACGAGAAGACCGGCAAGCAGTTCAGCGCCGAGAGCATTCAGTTGAGCACCGGCCCGGTGCACGATTCGACCAATATCCCGGTAAAAGCCACGGCATTCCTCGGCACCAATCAGCCGGTTCTGCGCGTGCGCACCGAGCTCACAGGCGAGCTGCGCATCGAGCGCGCCCTGCAACGCTACAAGTTCGAAGATCTGAAACTGTCCGGCGAACTGGCTGGCGATCCGTTGCAAGGCAAGACCATGACCTTCTCCGCGCAGGGCCAGTTGCTGCTGGATAAAGCGGCGAACGTCGCCGAATGGACAGGCATCAAGATATCCGCCAACCAGTTGCGCGCCTTGGGCGAACTGAAAGCCAACGATCTCGACAAGACTCCGCAGATCACTGGCGGCCTCTCGATCGCCCAGTTCGATCTGGCGAAATTCGTCGACAGCATCGGCCAGAAACTTCCGGCCATGGCCGAAGGCAGCCTGAGCAAGGTCGAACTGGTCAGCCGCATTGCCGCCACGCCAACCAGCGTTGCCTTCGACAACATCAACCTGAAACTCGACGACAGCAGCTTCAGCGGCCGCATCGCCGTCGAAGACTTCGCCAAACAATCGCTGCGGGCGATCCTCAAGGCAGACACCTTCAACGTCGACCGCTACCTGCCGCCGAAATCAGAAAAAGCCACCAGCGCCACGCAAGTGCGTCAGGCCGAGGTCGCCAGCACCGAAGCCGATGCCATGGCCGGCGCAGGTTCCACGCCGCTGCCGGACAAGCCGAGCAAAAGCGCCTGGAGCACTGATCGCCTCCTGCCAGTTGAACGCCTGGCCAAACTCGACGTGGATGCCGACCTGACTTTCGGCCAGTTGACCCTCGACAAACTGCCGATCCAGAACGCCGCACTCAAAGCCACCGGCCAGGGCGGCCTGCTGACCCTCAGCAACCTGAGCGGCGATCTGTACAACGGCAACTTCGAGGCCAAAGGCACCCTCGACGTACGCCAAAGCACGCCAGTACTGAACCTGCAGACGAAGATCAACCGCGTTCCGGCGGAAAAAATCCTCGAAAGCCAGGGCAAGAATCCGCCGGTCAAAGGCCTGGTGACCCTCACCAGTAACGTCACCGGCAGCGGCAACAGCCAACAGGCACTGATCGAAACCCTCAACGGCAACGCCAGTTTCGTGATCAACAACGGCGTGTTGCTCAACGCCAACCTTGAACAGCAACTGTGCAAAGGCATCGCCACGCTCAACCGCAAAACCCTCAGCGGCGAGCCACGGGGCAAGGACACGCCGTTCCAGGAACTCAAGGGCAACCTGACCTTCCGTAACGGCATCGCCAGCAACCCAGACCTGAAAGTGCGCATCCCGGGCATGACCGTCAACGGTGACGGCGATATCGACCTGCGCGTGCTGGGCATGGACTATCGCGTCGGCATCATCGTCGAAGGCGACACCAGCGCCATGCCGGACCCGGCCTGTCAGGTCGGCGAAAAATTCGTCGGCATCGAGTGGCCGCTGCGCTGCCGTGGCCCGCTGGAACTGGGTGCCAAGGCCTGCCGTGTCGATAACGATCGTCTTGGTCAGGTCGCGACCAAACTGGCCGGTGACAAGCTCAGCGAAAAAATCGACGAGAAACTTGGCGACAAGGTCAGTCCGGAATTGAAAAACGCATTGAAGGGGCTGTTCAAGCGATGAGAGCGGAGCAGTTTTCAGAGGCGGTGCTGGAGTGGTTCGACCGCCACGGCCGCCACGATTTGCCTTGGCAGCAAGACATCAATCCGTATCGGGTCTGGGTGTCGGAGATCATGTTGCAACAGACGCAAGTCAGCACTGTGCTCAACTATTTCGACCGCTTCATGGCCGCGCTGCCGACGGTCGAAGCGCTGGCCGAAACGCCGGAAGACGAAGTGCTGCACCTGTGGACAGGCCTCGGTTACTACACCCGCGCGCGCAATTTGCAGAAGACCGCGAAAATCGTCGTCAGCCAGTACGGTGGCGAGTTTCCGCGTGACGTCGAAAAGCTCACCGATCTGCCGGGCATTGGCCTGTCCACCGCTGGCGCCATCGCCAGTATCAGCATGGGCCTGCGCGCGCCGATCCTCGACGGCAACGTCAAACGCGTTCTGGCGCGCTTTACCGCGCAAGAGGGCTACCCCGGCGAGCCGAAGGTCGCCAAACAGCTATGGGCCAACGCTGAGCGCTTTACGCCGCATGATCGGGTCAACGCCTACACCCAGGCGATGATGGATCTCGGCGCCACACTCTGCACACGCAGCAAACCGAGTTGCCTGCTGTGTCCGCTGGAGCGTGGCTGCGAAGCGCACATGCTCGGCCTGGAGACTCGCTACCCGATTCCAAAACCGCGCAAAGCCATTCCGCAGAAGCGCACGCTGATGCCGATGCTCGCCAATGCCGAAGGCGCGATTCTGCTTTATCGCCGCCCGTCGACGGGCCTGTGGGGCGGTTTGTGGAGCCTGCCGGAACTCGACGACCTCGACGACCTGCAACATCTCGCCGATCAGCACTCGCTGACGATGGGCGAGCAGCAGGCGCTGCCGAGCCTTGTCCACACGTTCAGCCATTTCCAGCTGTCCATCGAACCCTGGCTGGTTCAGGTGCAGGAGGCCAGCCATCACGTGGCCGAGGCCGACTGGCTCTGGTATAACCTCGCCACCCCGCCGCGCCTGGGCCTCGCCGCCCCGGTCAAAACCTTGCTCGAACGCGCGGCCGCTGTCTTGAATGCAGGAGAGTCACCATGACCCGCACCATCATGTGCCGTAAGTACAAAGAAGAATTGCCCGCTCTGGAACGCGCTCCTTTCCCGGGCGCAAAAGGTCAGGATATTTTTGATCACGTCTCGGCCAAGGCCTGGGCCGACTGGCAGAAACACCAGACCCTGCTGATCAACGAAAAACGCCTGAACATGATGAACGCCGAAGATCGCAAATATCTTCAGGGCGAGATGGACAAGTACTTCTCCGGCGAGGATTACGCCAAGGCCGAAGGCTACGTTCCGCCTGCCGAGTAAACCCGCAAAATCGGGGCTCGGATCGTAAGCGACGGAATTAATTTAAGAAATTTTAAAAAAGTCGTTGACGTAAATCCGAAAAACCCTTTTAATGCGCCCCGTTGCCCAGATAGCTCAGTCGGTAGAGCAGGGGATTGAAAATCCCCGTGTCGGCGGTTCGATTCCGTCTCTGGGCACCAAATACCGAAAACCCTGAATCGCAAGATTCAGGGTTTTTTTATGCCTGCGATTTGATCACGCACTATTCCCGGCCCTCGAAATAGCAGATACCCCCTCTCTCCCGGACAGCACTAACAAGCCCCTCCCACGTCCGACGCATAGAAGCCTAATTGCCTACAAACGCGGGTAACCGGATCGTCCTGATTCTGTCGAATCTGTCGGAGCGGTCCGTACGCTTTGGCAGAAAGCACCGACATACATCCACTAACGAATTGAGCAGAATCGACTCGATAGCTCCGGGATCCCCTGAAGCAGATAGACGACATGGATGTAGCCAATGACTGATGCCGTCACAGCAGACGCCGGAACCGCCGGAACTTGTACGGATCAAGAAATCAGAACATTCAGCTTTAATTATCGACAGTCAACGTTGCTTCACGGGTTCGCCGAGGATTTAGCTGGCATCGGCGGGCCACAGGCATCTGGCGCCAAGTACAAAGCGTCACTGGCTGCTGCCGAACTGACGCTCTCTTTGTCGAATGACCAATGCCAATTGCTCAGTGCTTACTCCTGCGGTCTTTTTTCCGCACTGATCTTTGAAGGAATGCAGAGAATCACCGACGTCAATCCTCCCGATGAATTGCCAGACCTGCAGTCTCTGGAGCTTCGTCACGACGTCCTTTGTCTGGCTGCCCGAAATCAGATCCTGCTAAAACTGGTGGATAACGATGCTTTCGCCTATGACATCGACAACGAAGGAAAACTTATTCGATTGGTCGCTAATTTCAAAGGCGGAGGACTCAACAAAATAAGTGCAGAGCCGGAACTCAATGAACTGAGTTCCCATTCCGGTCTAGCTCTTGGGCCGCATACAGAAGCGCCTTACTGGTGCACCGTTAATGCGAAAGGTGAGCACTCGCCCTCTCCGTCGTCGCTCATACTTTCAGCCCTGTGGAATCCGGATCGAGAACCTACCCGTGTCATTCCGCTGCATCCCGTTCTCGCAAAAATTGGCGTCCCCCATTGCCTCGCATTAACCACGGATAACTTTCAGTTCACTCGGAGCGACTCGTTTGCCAGTGGCAAAGGGAAAGATGGTCGCAATGTTTCGATTCTGGAGTTTGATGACAAGGTAGGGCTTGCAGTCCGCTTCAACTCGTATCGCTTTTCAGTCAGTAACGATGTCTCGCCCATTGTAAAAGCTGCTTACACCGCCCTTTGCAAAGGTGTAGAAGATGCAACCCCATCTGCGTATGTGCTGACTCAGGAGTCGGCCATGGTCATCAACAACATCAGAGCTCTTCACTGTCGTGATGTTGTCAAAGACAACAGACGAGTTCTGGTTCGCATTTTCGGGCTTTCAAAGTATTCGTCCGCAATAGTTCTTTCAGACGATCCGCTCGTGCTGCAAGGCTAAACACCCGGCATTCCGGTTGCTGAACAAAGCACATGTCTTTACCGATCAATAATTAGAAAGAGGAATTCAAATGTCCTGGGACCTAATCGGCATGCTGGCGCTCGTCGCTTTTTGCGCTGGTTTTTTTGATGCTATTGCCGGAGGTGGTGGGTTGATCACTTTACCCGCCCTGTTTCTAGCAGGTGTAGATCCGATCAGTGCTATCGCGACGAACAAGTTCCAGGCAGCTTCGGCAACTATTTCAGCGACGGTGACCTTTGCTCGCAAAGGATTGATCGAGTGGCGCGAAAGCCGCTTCCTGGTTATTTGTGGATTTATTGGCGGTGCCAGCGGTGCCTTGCTGGTCAGCTCTGTTGATAAGCGTTATCTGGAAGTCTGCGTTCCGATCATGCTTATTCTTGTGGCCGCGTATTTTGCTCTGTCTCCAAAACTGGCCGATGGAGGTCGCCGCAAGAAAATCAGCATTTTGCTTTTCTCATTTACCGTTGCGCCAATTCTGGGCTTTTACGACGGAATCTTTGGTCCGGGTGTGGGTTCTTTCTTTATTGTCGGCTTTGTATTGCTCTGCGGTCTGGGCATGATGCGAGCAATGAGTTTTACCAAGCTCGCTAACGCATCGTGCAACCTCGGCTCACTGGCGGTCTTCATCACCAAAGGCGTAATTATCTGGCCTGTAGCAATAGCCATGGCTGCCGCAGCCTTTGTCGGCGCACAACTCGGTGCACGAGCAGCCGTACGCGTCGGCCCACGGTTGATCAAACCCATGTTGATCGTTGTCTGCTGTGCCTTGGCTATCAAGCTACTGAGCGTAGAGACCAATCCATTACGCGTTGCAATCATCCAGACACTGGCATTGTCGTGAACATCTGTCGAAAACCCTGAATCGCAAGATTCAGGGTCTTTTTATGCCTGCGATTTGATCACGCCTCCCCCGCCCCTCTTTTTCTCAATACGCCCAACCCCGGGTGTACTGGAAAAAACCCGAAATCTGTATCTCTCCCCATGTAGGAAATTTCGCCAGTATTTCTTCAAGCCTTGGCGAGCCAATGACTGGCTCTACTTTGCGCCCCGCAACACTCTCGACCCTTGGGTCGTCAGAGCGCAAAACCTGATTTTTTGAATAGATCGGCGTTCACCGCAAGGTCACTTCCTGTCCAGCTAAAAAATCTAAAAACCAAACAGGCGAACTGCATTTACTGCTTTTCAAACATTCCAGGATGAGTGCTGGCGCCCCCCGTGCGCCCGGCAAAAGAGCGAAACGGACGACGTATGATCAAGCAACTTATCAATGAAGATAGTTACGTACAGATTGGAGAACTTTGCAGTGCAAGGATCCAACTGAAAATCGAAGGACTGAATCCTGCCGGATCGATCAAGCTCAAAACCGCACACGCGCTGATTACCGATCTGGAAAACCAGGGGCGGATTTCCCATAAGACGCGCCTGGTCGAGTCTTCATCGGGAAATCTGGGGGTTGCGCTGGCCATGGTCTGCGCCGCCAAGGGTTACAAGTTTGTCTGTGTGATTGACCCGAACATTTCTGCGCCGAACAGGAAGCTCATGCAGGCACTCGGCGCCGAGATGATCATGGTTGATCAGCGTGACGAAAATGGCGGCTACCTTAATTCGCGTATTCGTTTGATTGAGCAGTTGGTCGCGGAGAACCCGGACTACATCTGGCTCAATCAGTACAAGAATCCGACCAATCCCCTCGCCCACTATCAAGCGACCGCCAAGTCCATCGCCCACAAGTTTCCCCATGTCGATTACCTGTTTGTCGGCGCCGGCACCACCGGCACGCTGATGGGCTGCAAGAACTACTTCGCAGAATATCATCCACAAACCAAAGTCATCGCCGTCGATACCGTGGGCTCGGTCACGTTCGGCCTGCCGGGTGGCACGCGACATATTCCGGGCCTGGGTACCAGCCGTCTGCCGGAGATTTTCGAGGCGTCCGGGATTCACGACTTCCTGTCGATCCCAGAGGAACAGACGATCAAGGTCTGCCGTTGGTTGGCGCAACGCTACGGTCTGCTTTTCGGCGGTTCCACCGGCACCGTCCTCGCGGGCATCCAGCAATGGGCGCCGCACATCCGTCCCGACGACGTCGTCGTGGCGATATCGCCTGACATGGGTGAGCGCTACCTCGAAACCATCTATTCCGACGACTGGGTCACCCAGCGTATCGGCGCATCGGCGTTGCAACCCCTTTTCCCAGAAATCGCTCTGGCACTTTCGGCGTAATCCCCATGACCACACAGAACCCGATTCAACCGTTCCACGTCATTCCCGGCGCAGTCGTCAAGGACATCCTCAACGGCCTTCGTCAGGAAGCCATCGAGATCGTCGCACAGACTTACCTGACCCACGAGCGTGGCGAAACCGTTAACCCTGATAGTTACTTCCTGCGCTTTCCCGCAGAACCAGCGAACCGGATCATTGCGCTGCCGGCGGCCATCGTCGATAGCGAGGGTGATCAGTCCGTTTCCGGGATCAAGTGGATTGCCAGTTATCCCGACAACATCAAGTCGGGCATCCCGCGCGCCTCGGCAGTGCTGATCCTTAACGATCCGGAGACCGGTTACCCCTATTCGTTGCTGGAAGGTGCGCTGATCAGTGCCGTGCGCACGGCCGCCTCGGCGGTGCTCGGCGCCTGGTGGCTGAATGGCCAACGCAAAAGCGCACCAAGACTTTCGATCATTGGTGGCGGGGTGATTTCGCGGAACATTCTTGAGACGTTTATCGCCGACGACTGGTCGTTCGACAGCGTGGGGATTCACGATCTCAACGCCGAATCTGCTCAAGCGCTGGCGACGTTCGGCAAACAACTCGGGGTTCCGGATGTGCAGCTGTTGTCGCTGCAAGATGCACTCACCGCCGACATCGTGGTGTTCGCCACCAGCGCCGGCGAACCTTACGTCAAAGGCAACGGTACATTCCGGCCGGGGCAGATCGTGCTGAACATCTCGCTGCGGGATATCGGCGCAGAAATCATCGAAGAAAGTTACAACTACTTCGACGATGTGACCCATTGCCTGAAGGCCAATACCTCGCCGCATCTGGCCGAGCAGCAGTACGGTCATCGCGACTTCGTCACTGGCACGGTGGCGCAATTGATTCGCGGCGATCTGCAAGTTGCCACAGACAAACCGCTGATCTATTCGCCATTCGGCATGGGCATCCTCGATCTGGCGATTGGCCGGATGATCCACGACATCGCCGTCAAGGATGGCTCGGCGGTCGCCATCCCCTCCTTCTTCGGGGAGGAGCGCAGATGGTGACGGCGCCTTTGCACATCGGCCTGGTGGGCTGCGGTTCGCGCGGGCTGTCGATTTTCGAACGCCTGCTGAGCCTCGCCGAGGAGCGCCCGGAGCAACCGGTTGTCATCGATATTTTCGAGCCCAATGCATTCGGTAGCGGCGCGCACTGGCCGGATCAACCGGATTACCTGCTGCTCAATACTGTCGCCGGTCAGCTCGGGGTATTCCCCGACGCGGCGGCGTTCGGGAACCTGGTGGGTGCGCGGGAAAGACCGGGGGCGGACTTCCTGACGTGGTGCCGTGAGCAGCACATCAAGGTCGATCCAGACAGCGGCTTGCTCGCCGCCGATGGCCGCGATGTCGAGGCGCAGGACTTCCTGCCCCGTCATCTGCTCGGCGCTTATCTGGCGGATGCCTTTGCACAAATCCTCGCCACCGCGCCGAGCTGGGTCAGCGTGAATCTGCACCAGCAAGCTGTCACGGCGGTCGAGAGCAATGCGGCTCGGCAGTACGTTCTGCACACCGCATCAGGCGAGGCAGTGACGGTGGATCGGCTGATCCTGACGGTCGGCCATACCGGTCGCCTGCGCCTGGCTGATCGCAACCGCATCGAGGACGTCTATCCGCTGCCTGGCAGTCTCGACACCATCGAGCCCGGCGAAACCGTGCTGATTGAAGGGCTGGGCCTCGGCGCGATGGACACTCTGGCGGCGCTCACTTCTGGCCGGGGCGGTCACTACAAGCGCATGGCCGACGCCAGCCACGCTTATCAACCGTCAGGTCGCGAGCCGGTGATCTTTATCCAGTCGCGGGACGGCCTGCCTTTCCGCACACGTCCCAACGGCTTGATCGAGTGCCCCCGCCACCAAGCTGTGCTGCTCACCAGTGCGCGCATCGAATCCTTGCGAGCCAATTCACAGAACCGGCAGCTGGATTTCGAGCAGGACATCCTGCCGTTGATGCTGCTGGAGATGCGTGCGGCGGCCGTCGCCGTCCTGCATGAAAACCCAACACAGGTGCTTGAGCAACTCAGGAGCGTCAGTGTCGCCGGGCCTGCTGGTGTTGTCGCCTGCGAGGCCTTGCTGCGCGATTACGAAGCCACCGGCGGCGCAATCAATCCGCAGGCGTTGATCTGGCATGCACTGCCGGACAACGTCACACCGCACAACTATCACGCCTGGATCTACGACACGCTCGAAGCCGACTTGCACGAGTCGCGGCTGGGCCGTGGTGAGTCGGCGATCAAAGCGGCGATCGAAGTCTGGCGCGATCTGCGCGACCGACTGCGTGAAGCGGTCGACTTCGACGGGCTGACCGACGCCTCGCACCGGCAGTTCTACGGTCGTTGGCACAAGGCGATCAACCGCCTCGTCGCCGGCCCGCAAAAAGAGCGCCACGCCGACCTGCTCGCCCTGTGTGATGCCGGCCTGCTGACATTCCTCAAGCCGGGCTCTCGACCAGCGATAGACAACTACAAGCGTGTCGCCGGCTATGTCCAGAGCAGCGGCGTGACCAACAGCGACTGCGCGCCGGTACGCGATCTCGCACGCCTCGGGCTGATCCGCCCGCGTACCGACGTGCCGGGCATCGACGGCATCGATGTCGACGCGGCGTGTCATCCGAAGTCGAGTGCAGGCGAACCCGTGCGCAACCTCTGGGTACTTGGCCCGCTCGCCGAAGGTTCTTGCTACTACAACCACTACGTCACGTCGGCGGGTGCGCCCTCGCGCCTGTTCATGGACGCCCATCGAGCAGCCACTGCAATTCTTGAGGCAGGTACTCCAGCATGAAACTTTTCTACCAGACGCATTCACCCTACGCCCGCAAAGTGCTGGTGCTTGCCCACGAACTCGGGATCGCTTCGAGCCTGGAAGTCATCCACCACGAGACCAGCCCGACGTCGCCGAACGAGGTCATCTACAAGGCCAACCCGTTGGGCAAGGTGCCGGTGCTGATCCTCCCCGACGATAGCGCGCTGTTCGATTCCATCGTGATTTGCGAGTACCTCGACGATCTGAGCAACGGCCCGAGATTCATTCCAGCCAGCGGCCCCGAGCGCTACAAGGCCCTGCGTCTGCAGGCCCTGGCGCAGGGCATGTGCGATGTCGGCATCAAGCTGCGCTGGGAAGTCGAGCGTCGTCCGCAGGCCTTGCGCTATCCGGCCTACGCCGAGGGCCAGGCGTTCAAACTCAAAGAGGCTTATCGCTTTATTGAAGAGCATGTCGACCTCAATGGTCCGATCACCCTTGGCCACATCGCCCTGGCGACCGCGCTCGACTGGATCGCCTTTCGCCAGCTATCGGACTTTTCCGCTCAGACACGCCTGACCGAGTGGTATCAGACTTTTTGTGAGCGTCCGTCCATGCGGGCGACCGAGTACAGCGGGCAGACTCACGATTAAGTTAAGGAAAACTGTGTATGAGCTCTCTCTTGTTGCAAATGTCACCGATCGCGCTGGTGATCGCGCTGATCCTGATCGTCCGCCGGCCGCCGGTTCAAGCCGCGCTGGCAGGGGTGGTGCTGGTGCTGGTGCTGTGGGCACTGGGCGCTGCCGGACCGGTGTCGGCGGCGATCAGCTCGGCTATCTTTCAGGACACCACGATCCTGTTTCTCAGCACCGCGTGCGTGATCGTGCCGGGGCTGGCCTTCGTCATCCTGGTCGAGCGCGGTGGCGCGCCGCAGGCCATTGGCGCTTGGGTCAAGGAGCTGGGCTGGACACCGCCGGCGCAAGTCATCTTCATCGTGCTTGGTTTGGCGCCGCTGCTTGAAGCGATGACCGGTTTCGGCGTCTCGCTGATCGCCACGGTGCCGTTGTTGATGGGCCTGTTCACGCGTCAGTCGGGGATGAAAATCGCCCTGGCGGGCATGGTCATCATGCCGTGGGGCACCTTGGGCCTGGCCACGGTAATCGGCGCGCTGCTGGCGCACCTGCCGGCAGAAACCCTCGGCAGCCATTCGGCGCTGATCAGTGCGCCGGTGTTCCTCTGCCTCGCCGCGATCGCCATGTGGCAGGGCGGCATCCGCTCGGTTTCACCGTGGATCGGACTGGTCGTGATAACGGCGCTGTTCGTTGCGGTGCTGTTCTCCATCAACCTGTGGATCGGCCCGGAAGTGTCCGGGGTGCTGGCGGGTCTTGCCGTGGCCGGCGTAGGCCTGGGCATTTCTTACGCGCAACGGAAAAAACTGGTGCGCTGGCCGAACGCGGCGTGGCCTTATCTGGCCTTGCTGGGGGTGATCGTGGCATCGCGCGGCTTGTTTGTTCTGTCAGGCTGGGATGCGCTGTGGATCGTCAAAGGCGAGCACGTTTCGTGGAAGCCATTGGCATCCCCGGGGCTGGCGCTGCTGATCGTCACCCTGCTGATGGCGATCAAACAAAGCGCTGCAACGGGTTTCCCGTGGCGTGCACTGTTCAACCGGGCGAAGTTTCCGGTCACGACGATTTTCCTGTTTCTGCTGCTGTCCCAAGTGATGGTTAACGCCGGATTCCTGGTTGAGGCACAGCGCACGCTGCAATCGTTGTCGGGGATTTCCCTGGCGCCGACCATCGCGTTGCTGGCGGGTATCGCCGGTTATGTCACCGGCTCCAATGTCGGCGGCAACACCCTCGTCATGCCGTCCATTGCGGCACTGAGCAGCGAACACGGGGCCTGGCTGGCGGCAATGGTCAACAGTGCCGCCGGACACGGGGCGCTGGGGTCGCTGTCGATTCTGTCGCTGATCATCGGGCTGGCGGGCGCCAACCGGCAGGAAGAAAACAACCTGATTCGATTCGCCTTCGGACTGGTTGCCCTCAACATCGTCATAGTTGCTGCAACGGGAATCGTTTTGCTCTACTTTCTCTGAATTGTTTCGAGACATAACAGAGAACTTATGGACAGGTTTGATTTACCGGACAAGCGCTGGCGGATAGTCAAGGACTGGATTATTCGTCAGATCGACAGTGGTGAGTGGGCAGCCTCGGCAAAACTGCCCTCGATCCGCACCCTGGCGAGAATGTTTGAAACCAGCATCACCACCGTGCAGCGCGCGCTGGCGGATCTGGAAGCCGATGCTTATGTCTCGACCCAACCCCGCGTCGGCTATTTCGTTTCGGCCTCGGGGCAGGCAAAAGCCGCCAGCGGTTTCGATTTCTCCAGTGTCACCGTCAACGTCAATCATGCTGTGGTGGCGATGCTCTCCGAGGCGGCTTCGCGCACCACCGCCTCATTGAATTCAGCTGTCCTGCACAGCGATCTCACACCCAATGTGCTGCTCAACAAATGCCTTTCGGTGCTGGCCGGCAAGGCTGACAACTCGCTGACCGGTCTGGTCGCCCCGCCGGGTTTGCCAGCACTGCGACGACGCATCGCCGGGCTGATGCTGACGCGCGGCGTGGTCTGCGGGCCGGACGATATTCTGGTGACGTCGGGCGACACGATTGCCCTGGAGCTGGCCCTCGAAGCCGTTGCATCGCGAGGCGCTACGGTCGCCATCGAAACCCCGACCTACTACGGCATCCTGCAGACCATCGAACGACTGGGCATGCGCGCCCTGCCGATCCGCACCCACGGCAAACTGGGCCTCGACGTCGATCACCTCGAAGAAGCGCTGAAGCTGAAAAAGGTCTCGGTGATCTTTCTCAACCCAACCCTGCAAAATCCCCGTGGTTTCATCATGCCCGATGAAACCCGTGCCCGACTTTCACAGATGGCCCGCGAAGCGGACGTGCCGATTATCGAGGACGACATCTTCTTCGATCTGGTACCGGAAACCGAACGCCCGCGCGCGATCAAGAGCTACGACACCACCGGGCAGACGATTTATTGCTCGTCATTCTCCAAGACTATCGCCCCCGGCTATCGCGTTGGCTGGTGTCTGGCCGGCAAGTACCGCAACGCAATTCTGGCGCAAATGTTTTCGCGCAATCTGGCGGTGTCCAGCCTTGCGCAAAATGTCCTCAACGAATTCATCGGGCGCGGTTACATGGATGAGCACTGCGCCAGACTCAGGTCGCAATTGTCATCGCTGGCAAGCTTTGTCGAGGGGCTGGTGCGCACGGACTTCCCTGTGGGAACCGTTTATGTGCCACCGCGTGGCGGATTCATTCACTGGATCGAAATGCCCGCGTACACGGATATGCCGACCCTGCAAGCGTTGGCCACCGAGCGTGGATGCCACGTGGCCGGCAGCGGGATTTTCTTCGCCGACGGGCAGGCGACTACGGGCGTGCGCATTTGCTTGGGTACAGCGCTGACCCCGGGCGTGATCGAGATCCTGAAAGTGATTGCCGAGTGCGCGCACCTCGCCGGGCGACCGGCGCCTGTGCCACAGACACTGATTGAGCGACAGGAAGAACCGGCGGTTTCCTGACCGCGAAAGGACGTTCGCAGAGCCAACTCATGAACCAGAAAAGAACCCGCATCCCCCTGCCCCATCCGCCGCCGTATCGCCAAAGCCGCCTGTCGATGTGCCTGACGATTCTGTTCAGCGTGCTTCTGGTATGTCTCGGCGGGATGCTCTGCTACCTGATATTCGATGGGTTGGTACAGGGCTCCATCACCATGATCACCCGTGGCGGCCCGGCCAGAACCTATACCCTCGCCGCCCAACCGCGCCTGTATTGGTTCCAGATTGTCTGGCACGGATGCTTCGCTCTGCTGTTACTGGCCGCAGGGCCGGGATGGTACTGGGTCAATCGTATATCCCGGCCTGCAACCCAGCCAAAGCGCAAAACCAAAACCCGCTAGCTGTTGTCGTTCCAGTGGAACACCAGATTGCGTGCAGCACCGCCGCCAACATCCGTAACATCCTGTCGTGTCTCGCCTTTGCGCGTGGCCACGACGGTATATTTGCCGGGAGGCAGTTGCACGTAAACCAGTGGGCCCGTCTGACTCAGCGTCAGCACGGTTTGCCCCGTCTTTTGAATCGTCACATCGACGTCGGCGGTGTACTCGTCTTGCGCGCCGACCGCAAACGTCATGTGCAGGTTGTAACCGCTGGATTGCTGAATGGCTTTCGCCTCATCTTCTCCGATCCCGCCGGCCAGATATCGGGTGCCGTTTTGTTGTTGCTGCTGGACTTGTACACCTGCACTGTCGATCGGCTCAAGACTGGCGGCCTGCAGCATCACCGGAAACAACAGGGCGGCGACTGCGGCGACGGATAGCACGAATGAAAGAACGCGTTTCATGATGGTGACTCCCGGGCTCTCGTGGAACCCAACCGTTACCCTTCATTGGATATGATGCAGACAGGTCGCGTTTTAGAATGATTTGAACTTGGGCTGTGTACGAAACGGACTACAGACCGAAGCCACCGAAAGCACCCTTTCCCAGCAACGTCCTGCAACACCGATCCTGTCTTCCTGCTGACTTCACAGGCTCGCCTGACATCCTTGGCCAGCGACTGTTGGCATGCTTGTGTTCCTGTTTCCAATGACGTGGAAGACCTGATGAGCAAGCTTGAACCTGCCGACATAAAAGATCCGAAAATCGATTCATTGCTGGGGGAGCTTGGCGAGTTGATTCGTCAGGCACAGAAAAAAGTTTCAATACTCAATGGCAATGAGCAACTGTTCGCCGGTAGTTACAAAACGGTGCTGCCAAGCGTGGAAGAACTACGAGCGGAGTTGCAAAAAGAGCAGGCACTGATCGAGGAGCGCTTGCTCACCGAGGCCACAGAATAAGCGCTGCGGATTGTCCCCTGGATGCGCCGGGACTATTGTTGGCAGCTACCCGCGAAGATCGAGCGCCATGAGTTCTCACGACACGCCTGAATTGGAAAGTGTGCAGCGCAAGCCATCAACGACAGCTGAGATGCAGGGTGAAGCCTTCAAGGAAACCACTGCCGACGGTTTTATCCTTGGCGGTTTCACCTGGCGACATGCCCTGCCCGATATTCAGCGCCCGATAGTGACCATCAATGCCGCCACTTCCGTGCGCTGCCGTCATTACTCGCGTTTCGCGGCCTATCTGTTCGCCAATGGTTTCGACGTTATTACCTATGACTACCGTGGCATCGGCGAATCGCGCCCCGATTCAATGAAAGATTTGCGCGCCTCATGGACCGATTGGGGCGCACTGGATTTTGAGGCAATGCTCAAACGCGCGCAGCGGGAGTTTCCCGGTCAGCCAATCGATGTGATCGGGCATAGCTTTGGTGGTTGTGCGGCAGGCCTCGGTGAGTCCGGTCAGATTATCCGACGGCTGGTCACCGTTGGCGCACAGTTCGCCTATTGGCGCGATTACGCGCCCGAACATCGCTGGCGCATGTTCGGCAAATGGCACCTGCTGATGCCGTTAGTGACGCTGCTCTGCGGCTATTTCCCCGGTAAGCGCCTCGGCTGGCTGGAGGATACGCCGGCTGGCGTTGTGCGCGACTGGAGCACGCCTGCCCCGCGTTTCGAACGGCGCCCAAGCGGTCGCGCACTCATGGAAAAAAGCGGAGCCCTGCCCTTCGACAAAGTCCGCGCACAAACCCTGGCGATCAGCATCAGCGACGATCCCTACGGCACAATCCCGGCCATCGAACGCCTGCTCGCCTACTTCAGCAATGCCCCGAAAACCCACCTGCGCATCGAACCGCAGGACATCGGCGAGCAACAAGTCGGACATTTCGCCTTTTTTCGCAGCGCATACCAAGCCACACTATGGCCCATCGCTCTGACCTGGCTGCAAACCGCTGAATTAGCCCCCGACACCCCCGGGCGGCAAATTCCGCGCAGCTGAGCCCATCCAACGCACCACGGAACAACACCATGGCCTCCGCCAACAAGCAGCAAAAACGCGCCGCCCGGGCCAAGACCAAGGCCAAGCAAAACCGTACCAAACGCGCTGAGGCGCCGGTAGAACTGGACCCGAACGATGACCGCATCGACTTCGAATCGGTGGACCTGACCGAGTTGTTCAAGAAAATGATCGACGCCGAGAAGATCAGCCAGCAAGCCCTGTGCACGGCGTTCCTCGAAGACCCGCTGCTGGAATTGGTCTATGAACAGGAAGGTGAAGAAGGCGCGATGGACTTCATCCTCGCGGCGCTAATCGAGTACCGCCAGTGGTCGAAAGAAACCGACGAGGCCGGCGCATTGGCGTGGATCGAATCGCCGGCCTTTCAGGCCGACTATGTAGCAGCGTCCGATGCGATCGCTGCGCAAACCCAACAGAAGAACTGAGCTCCCATGGCATCCCTGAACAAGCAACAGAAACGCGCCAAACGCGCCAAGGCCAAAGCCAAGCAAATCCGTATGGTCGGCCGCAAACCTCTGGATCAGGACGAAGACCTCGACCACCTCGCCGAGCCGATCCCGGAGTACACCCTGGCGATGTTCAGCAAAATGCGCGACGCCGAAGCCATCAGCCGCAACGAAATGCTGCTGACGCTGCTGCGTGAACTGGCGTTCATCATTGTTGACCATCCAGACCTGCTGGACATGGAAAACGCCGACAACGAAGGCATGGCCGCCACCCACTTGGCCGCCGACATGTTGATCGACTACCGCATGTGGGCCGACGGCATGGACATCGAAACCGCCCAGGCCTGGCTGAGCGAGCCACAGTTCATCACCGACTTCGGGGTTGCGCTGGATACTTACGGCAAGTCGGTGGAAGATACCGAACCCAAAGCCGAGTAATTTTTTGCGCCTCACGTCCACGCACGATCAGGAAAAGGAAGTCAGATGAAGACAACAGACTCGTGCAAGGGTGAGCAAATTCCGAAGGCAGAAGACACAGCAGCCATCTTCGAAAGCGAACCTGTTAAATCTCTCAAGCAAACAACTTGGGATGAATGGTTCGACGGAGAGAAATGCAGCCCAGACTTCATGCTCTCGCGAGAGCAAAGCTGATCCGGATCTGAAGCGCAGATATTTCGCCACCGGTAGCACAAACAAAAACGGCCGCTCGTCATCACTGACAGCGGCCGTTTTGCATTACGCGTTACGGATCAGTTCAACACCACCGCACCACGTTTTTCAAGCTTGCGACGACGCGCCACCAACAGACCGGCAGCCACCACCATCAGGCTCAGCAGGCCAGTTGCGAGGATCTCCACGCGGTGGGCTTCCTGGAACAGCATGATGGTCAGGGCCGCGACGATGAAGATGATCACCGCGTAGGTCAGGCCCGGGAACAGCCACATGCTGAAGACGATTGTCTCGCCACGCGCCACGCGTTGTTTACGCATGCGCAGTTGCGAGAACGCGATCACCAGGTACACCAGCAGCGCGATGGCGCCGGAGCTGGCCAGCAGGAACTCGAACACGGCGGCCGGGGCCACGTAGTTGGCGAACGTGCAGAGGAACGCAGCACCGGTCGACAGCATCACCGCCCAGTAAGGCGTGCCGCTTTTGTTGACGCGAGTCGCCATGGCCGGTGCATCGCCGCGCTTGCCGAGGGAAAAGAGCATGCGCGACGAGGTGTACAGCGCCGAGTTCAGGCAACTGGTCACCGCGACCAGCACCACGATGTCGACGATCATCTTGGCGTTAGGAATGCCCATGCGCTCAAGCACGGTCTGGTAGGACCCGAGGTTGGCCAGCGTAGGATCGTTCCATGGCACTAGCGCAACAACGATGAAGATCGACACGAGGTAGAACAAGCCGATCCGCCAGATCACCGAGTTGGTGGCCTTGGAGATTTGCTTGCCCGGGTTCTTCGATTCCGCGGCCGCAATGGTCACGATCTCGGTACCCATGAACGAGAACATCGTGGTCAGGATCGCGCCCAGCACCGCGCCCATGCCGTTCGGCAGGAAGCCACCCGTGTCGAACAGGTGCGAAACACCGCTGACCTGACTGTTCGGCAGGTAGCCGAAGATCGCCGCCAGACCGAGAATAATGAAGCCGATGATTGCCAGGACTTTGATCAGGGCAAACCAGAATTCGAACTCGCCGTAATTCTTCACACTGAACAGGTTGGTCACGGTCAGCAACATGGTGATGATCAGTGCGAACGCCCAGATCCCCACGCTTGGGAACCACGCGTGCAGGATGGTCGCAGCGGCGTTGGCTTCCAGTGGAATCACCAAGACCCAGAACCACCAGTACAACCAGCCGATGGTGAACCCGGCCCAGTGCCCGATGGCACGGTCGGCGTAAGTCGAGAACGAGCCGGTGTCCGGCGAGGCAACTGCCATTTCGCCCAACATGCGCATCACCAGTACCACCAGGGTGCCGGCGGCAGCGTAGGCCAGCAGCACGGCAGGGCCGGCGGCAGCGATGGCGTGGCCGGAGCCAACAAACAAACCGGCGCCGATCACACCGGCGATCGACAACATGGTCACATGACGCGGTTTGAGCCCTTGTTCAAGGCCATTGGAGCTTGAGGTACTGCTCATCGAAACTACCTTTGCGAGGAAAGCGATTGCGTCCGTCTCGTCTGGTTTTCCTTCTCGTAAAAAGAAACCAACGGGGCGTTCCAAATTCTGCACGCAATAATTGCGCCAAAATATTTCAAACTCTTCTGGCCTGCGGTCTCCAGCCGGACCGGACAGTCATCGCAAGTCCTTGAGATTAATGGCAATTCGCCAGAACGTTACCCTGCGACTCACTTTCAAGACGAATCAGCGCACCAGAAACACACTGAAAAAGTGTGGGATGCACAATAAAAGGGCGATTCAGGAACGATCAGCCGGATAGCGCTTCCAACACCCCGCCAAAGCTGGCAACATCGCGCCTTTTTTTACGCGACACCCGCGGGATTGCCCGTTCAAACACCCGTTCGGTTGTTGATGGGGCGACAGTCTACTGTGCCGATGCGACAACCTGCCACACGCCACCCGATTACCGCTCCCAGCGCTGTTGGCTGCCATTGAAACGCTATGCTAGCTTGGCCGCCTCGCCAGGAAGGCCAACCAACAGCAGGAGCGCAACATATATGAGGAACGCACATGGCTGAGGCCACGCCCGCGCTTGAAATCCGCAACTTGCACAAA
>NZ_JBIUWQ010000058.1:0-41420 GCF_044743525.1 Pseudomonas sp. NPDC087598
AAAGAAAACACAAAAAACATCTCCATGAGACACAGCAAAAAAAACAACGGCTAATCCGAGCAGTTCCAGTACATCCTGCGCGACGAATCCATGCACCTGAACTTCGGCATCGACGTGATCAACCAGATCAAAATCGAAAACCCACACCTGTGGGATGCCGAAATGAAGGAAGAAGCGACCCAGATGATTCTGCAGGGTACGCAGCTGGAGATCGAATACGCGCGTGACACCATGCCTCGCGGGGTGTTGGGTATGAACGCGGCGATGATGGAGGACTACCTGAAGTTCATCGCTAACCGTCGTTTGTCGCAGATTGGTTTGAAAGAGGAATATCCAGGGACGACTAACCCGTTCCCTTGGATGAGCGAGATTATGGACTTGAAGAAAGAGAAGAATTTCTTTGAGACTCGGGTTATTGAGTATCAGACTGGTGGGGCTCTTAGCTGGGACTGATCGTTTAGTTCGCTCAAAACCACTAAAAACCGAACCCTTTTTCGCTAAACGTGAACCGGGCGCACCAAAAAGGGCTGCTAATCGCAGCCCTTTTTCGTTGCAAAACCAACGACATTATTGAGCAGCCTGCCAGCCAAACAGAAACACCAAAATCCTCCGGTAAAATGTCGTGGAGTCGCATCAAAACCTGTACACGCCTTATCAAAAATGAAACGGTTATTGCGAAAAGGTTTGTCGACTGGCGGCCCTTTTTTGCCCATGATGGGAAAGAAAGCGTTCGCGCGGTCCGTTTTGGAAGTCTGCGCCTTGCCTGAGCGACTCAGCGAGATCTTCCCGTGTATTTATCGAACAGAACGGAGCCCGAGCAAATTTCGAGCCTGCCGCGAGTGGTGTCGATGAGCACGTTAAGTTTCGCATGTGGGCGAGTTACTGTCGCTTTCTAGGGAGAACCCGAGTCTTGATGTCGGGGTTTCCTTTTTGGCGTAGCCCTATGCAAAGCAATACACATCACGCTCTGAAGCCCAAAACTGGTTTTTTGCGGGCGAGGTGATGGAATACCGTTGCGGCTTCATCGACAAAAACCGCATCCCTGTATGGTCGCTTACGCGGGCAAAATTATGTCCTCGTGCCAAAGTTAATGGCCAATCGCTCTACTAAAAAACCGGTTGGCCACAAGGTCTTCCGGCGTTTGTTCATTACTTATGGATGCATTCTTCGGACTCGCGTGGCGGTGACATGCACAATCGAGCCCACTTTTCTTGATAAGCCCTGCCCTACGGAATCGTCGATGGCTGTGCGTCGTGCTTTCTACTGACCACCATTCTCTACGTACCAAGCGTGTGCTGGGCATCTTCCTCTGGCAAATTCCCTGGAAGCGGGCTGACATCGAAGTGTACGTGGCTCGGCAGGTTTGCGGATGGCGTTTGAATTTCGTATATTGATGTCCATAAGCCAGCTTTCGAGTCTTGCCCTCATCGAATATAAGCACAGGATGACTTAATGGAGCTGATGAACCAGCCTTTTACCGGACAGCTCGGAGATCGTCTGATCGAGTCACTTAACTCTCCGGATTTTGATATTCTGAACATCGTAGTCGCTTTCGCAAAGAATAGCGGCGTCCTCAGAATCAAGGATGCACTCGAAAAGTTCAGAGAACGAGGTGGAAAAGTAAATGCCTACGTAGGTGTCGATCTTGGTGGGACATCGTACGAAGCTCTTGCTGCTTTGCTCCTTCATACAGACTCTTTGAATGTTGTGCACTCTGAAAAAGCCCAGACATTCCACGCCAAAATCTACCAGTTTTTAGGGAAGGATAAGGGGTTGATGGTCGTTGGATCACACAATCTTACGGGTGGAGGCTTGTGGACTAACTTTGAAAGCTCAGTAATCATCAAGGTAGATAGTTCGAGTGTCGAGGAGATGCGAATACTAAGGGGGATTGACGATTACATTGGGAAGCTGACGTCACTCAAAGACTCATTGATGTCGATAAGCGCACAAGACGACATAGATAAGCTTCTTGAGAATGGCTATGTATTTAAAGAGGTCGCCGAGCAAGTGCGTCTCGCTAAAGCCGCTAGACAGCAAGGAACTGGGAAACGTTTATTCGGTTATGGTGTTACAGCAAAACTGCCACCCGTCTTCATGCCGAAGAAAAAGAAAACGGCGGCGGTTTCGGTAACACCAGTTAGCACAGTCGTTTTTACCCAAAACAAGGGGTGGCAGACTATTTGGTTTGAAACCAAGAAGTTGACCGGCGGCTCACGAAACATCCTTGATCTGTCAATGAAGTCACTAATTGAGCGCGGGAACCCTATAGGCACCCCCTTTGACCTTAACGAACCAGGCTTTATGCGCGGCGGGGTCGGTTTTTTTGGTCTAGATCCTATAGATACTGGCAAGACCAAAAATATCATTCTCAACTTCGAAGGGGTTGACTATCCGGGCAACACAATACTTTATCCAGCTGGAGGAAAAGCTAACGGTACCTGGCGACTACAGATTAAGGGAGTTAGCTCTTCTGGAGTGAAGATCACTGACGCTTTCAGAGCCAAAGGTGAGGAGTACTACTTGGTCGAGAAGGTAATCACCTTCAACAAGATTGAAGATGATTACTACTCCATATCTGTATCCCCAGAATCTGAGCTTGATGACTTCGAGGAAGCTTCACGTATTTTGGCTCGAAACGGGTCTGGAAGGAATTCTAAGAGGCTTGGACTGATTTAGAAGCAACTTAGCCATTCTTGGTGTTTACCTTTCCTATTCCCGCTAATGCCACCCTTCGCCCCTCCGAATGTGAGCATTAAAGCGTTATCGCCCAGCGGGGCCCCTTCGGAAACGAACAACGGAACCTGATTTACCTCACGGAAGCGGTTTATGAACGATTTAATATCAAAGCCGAATGCATAACCCGTCGTGCTTTGATATGGCGGGTCTACATACACGACTGCATTGTTGGGTAAGGGGTTGCTAAGGAGCCCCATGATATCCATGTTGAGACAGGTCACTCCTTTCATTCCTCCCACGAGTGCATCGACTCGGCGACGTAGCTCGGTCGGGGATGGTTGCATCGGATTCGCAGGGCTGCGACGTATGCTAGTTGCGGTTGGCTGCCAGTAATCTCGGAAGCAGGCATTCGCCCAGCGATCTCCGTTGCGCCAAATTTGCTTGCCGCCAAAGGAGCAAGCCTGAAGCAGAGGATAAAGTTCTGCCTCACGGTTTCCCACGGGGATCGCAGACAACGCCAACATGTGTGCCTTAATATCGTGTTTATCACTCGGTAATTCGGACAACAACTGATCAAAAGCGTCCATATTGAACGTACCGGTGCCAATGGCGGACCAAAAGGAACCCCAAGAGCTGAGGTCTAGCATCCAAATGCGTGATGGATCGACACCTCTATTTACCAGTTCGATGGACACTGCCGCAGATCCGCAGCACAGGTCATAGAATCGCGAATTCGGTCCAGGTGCAGCCTCGAGAAGAAGGTCGACAATCTGGGCCGCTACGCGCTGCTTGCCGCCCTGATATGCACAGGGTACGCGCATCCGGTGAATCATAAAGATTTCCTGCGAATCAGGATGCGTACGTAAACGCGCCGCCCGTTTATGATGCCTACACCTCCCCTATCCTCAGAGTGCGGGCGGTACCCTACCTCAGCAAGGGTCTTGGATGACACGTTGCTGCGTGCGTTGCCGTTGGCAAGCATCACAATCTCGAATTGATCCGGACTGTATTTGTCGAGAAACGTGATCGGAACACCCATGAACCCGTCGTAGTCGATAGGAATATTTTGGGTGCGTCCAACATCGATAGCATCGTAGTTTTCGTAACGAGGGTATTCTTCCGGACTGTATCTGCGGGACAATGCTATGGGCTCGTGGCGCCTGCTATTATCCAAGTTTGTGAACCAGCGCACACCCTTAACTCGGATAAAACGTCGTCCTTTATCGTCTATACCGCAACCGGCGGCGTTTAGCGGGTAGCTGTCGGGGACATAAAACTTACGATCGCCTGAGCGGATAGATTCCCCGTACCAAACTTTATTATCGCGGAAGAGCGGGAAGACTTCCTTGTATGTTGTTGCGTTCATGTTGCCAAGAATAATAAAATCTTTTTTGTGAAGTTCAAGGAGGCTAAGGTACTCACGAAATAGGCTGAAAGGTGGGTTGGTTACCACTATGTCAGTTTCCTTAAGCAATGCTTCACATTCATCTGACCGGAAATCCCCGTCACTAGCGAGATGCACGAGAGAGTTGCAGGGCATGGCAAATAACGATTCTAAATCAAGCGAGCCGTCCGGCCTAACTAAAGTCTCGTCAGGCACTTCGTTAACTACCGCTTTGTAAGCACTTGTATTACCCTCTAGTGGATACTCCTGTCCAGCGATAGGCGATCCGGTGTAACAAGTCGATATCAGACTCGCTAGCCCGATTTTATTAAAATGCAATACAAAAAATCGGAAGAAAGCCGACTCAAAAGGGTCATCACAGTTACAAAGTATGGTCTTTCCTCTAAGTTGCTCCCGATACTTTACCATTTCCCTAGCCACATCTTCATACTGCGTATAAAACTCGTCTTTTTTTACTATGAACGCATGATTAAGTGAGGCATTTCCGGATTTCGAGGACAGTCTTGGTCGTTCGATCTTCATATCAAATGGCATGTTGCCCTCGCGAACCACCGCTTTAAGGAATGTATTAATTGCGGCGGACATACCGATGCCAATCTCGTCGAACACTTCGCTGGCGCGTTTCTTCACGTCTAGGTCGATGCGTATGGTCGTAGTGGGTTTGGTCGACATTCTTGCTCCTACTGGTGACATACAATGTAGCACACCTCATGAATGGTGGCTCCACCATTTCCTAATCCAAGTGGGAAGTGAATAGGCATACACCTGGTGGCGGATAGCCTTTATGCGGCAACCGTCCAGGCAGATCATAAGCTTTCTGCGTCAGCAGTCGTGGTGGCACATCCTTGAGATAGGCGTATGGACCAGTTCCTTCATGCGTGCCGGCTGCTTCAAGCTCCTTGCGCAAGCGACTAATTGGCAACCACAGCAGCCCTAACCGTGTATCGAAGCTCCAGCTCTAGCCGTTCGGTCCAAGTGTGACGCGCAATTCCCGCGTCGCGCCGCTTATGATCAACGTCACAAGCGTGTCCTGCTCGAGCATTTTCATGAAGGCCGCCGCCCCACTCACCCGCTCCGAGGCCAGACAAGCTAGCGGTCCGACTTGCCCTCCGCCAGTTCCTCTTCCAGTCCACAAGCGATCCAGGGCGTACCACCATTACTAGCGGGTACTGACGACAGATGGAGGTCAAATGAGGGTGCGATTGACCATAACGTCCAATTACGCGCAGCCCACACTCCGTAAAGCGCACGGCAGATAGATCACCAGCCCATCCGGCCATGTATACATATCAAGTGACACCACGGGAACCTCGCGCCAGAATGCGGCGACGACCAAAAGGGGCAATCATGAAATCCGGAGGTTAATCAGGTCTGACAGACGCTAGTAAACCCTCAAGCGCCTTACTCAAGCGTCGTGGTACTCCCTCACGCTAGGTAGAGCAGTTTTTAGCGTAAAGGCCCCTGTTCACGCTAAACACTGGTAGAGGTTATGAACCACACCGCGCTACGCGGGAGGACTCGAACCGTTGTGCGCATAACACGGTATCGGTTAAAGACAGGATGGCAAACTCTAGCGCTATGCAGCCCTTTCACATCCCAGTCATTACCGAGCCTGACTGAACCGAGCAAGCAATCCGTTTCGATCTAGTTGCTGTCGACAGGGATGTTGGTTGATGCTTCCGTGTACGCTGGATCGCTGCTGCGGCGTGAGTCGAGTGAAGCCGTCCCCGTCGAATTAGCTCTGCGTAACCCTGTAATTTTTGCGTAAACCCCTGAGGTTTACGCAAAACAACAGGGTTACGCAGACTCTGTCGATGCCGTCACGCGCAGTTGGTTGGCTGATTCGGCATCCATCGATTTTGAGCCTGAGGACATACCGATGAATACGCTTGTACTTCGTCGCTTCAAAGGTGCACTGACACTTACCTTGCCAAATGAATTTGTTGCGCAGAATCGCCTGACAGTGGGCTCGGTCGTGGAGTGTTCAATGGTCGATCCGGACATTCTGATCGTGAGGCCGGTTCGCAACAAGCTGACTCTGGAACAGCTGCTCGCTGGCACCCCAGAGGACTGACGGGTGAAGGGGTGGGAATCGCTGGGCTGACGGCAAGCGTTAGCGCACGGCTCCTTTGCAGAGCATCCCCAAGACGTCGCGAAGACATTCAACTCGGTTCATGCCTGCCTGGGCAGTACGGGAAGCACAATGAACGGTCGCCACGCATTGAAAACGTGGAGTCGATCACCAGAAGGGCAAATGGGATATTGAACCGCGCTGCGCATAATCGGATATTTGTTAAACCACGCGACGGCAGCCACCGACGATCAGGGTTCTCGCCACCATTTGTCGATTGCCACTTCAGTCAAAAAAGCTAAAACCCTTGACCTGACCAGTGGTTTTTTATGGTCGATAGGTAAGCCTTTTTTCGCCCACATCACAGCGCCCAATCTCCTACAGCACTTACAGCCTCTTCACATTGAAGCCTGCCACGAGCACTACTAAGCTCTATCGCAGGTGCCTAAGAAACGCCCAACGTAGAAAGCTTGGTCAGTGACACAGACGCGTAATTCGTCGGTGACAACAGATCTGCTCGTTGGGATTTCTTAAGTCCGCTCTACGTTGGGGTCAGGCCCTCCCAAAGTCTAAAACGTAGAGGTCATAAATATGTCTGATCCATGCTCGGTAACAGTCTTCTCTCGCCACAATCTTTCTCTGCATGCCCTTCTATTAGAGAACCAGCCTTGGTTCTCCGCCCGCGATGTCGGCCGCTTGATGGGTTTTCATCTGAATGATCGGGTGGTCAACAAACTGGATAGCGATCAGCGCCGCGTCGTGTGGATTGAGTATTTTCGAGAACCGGAACAGCATCTGATGCTCAGTGAATCTGGGGTGTATGCGCTGTTGGTCTATCACTACGTTCCGGGTAACCGGTTGTTGCGTGAGTGGCTGACCAACGAGGTCGTGCCAACCTTGCGCGATGCTGCGGATTCAGGAGATTCGAATCGGCCAATGTTGAGCTT
This sequence comes from Pseudomonas sp. NPDC087598, assembly GCF_044743525.1. Classification (NCBI taxonomy): domain Bacteria; kingdom Pseudomonadati; phylum Pseudomonadota; class Gammaproteobacteria; order Pseudomonadales; family Pseudomonadaceae; genus Pseudomonas; species Pseudomonas sp. NPDC087598. Next base: position 7,103 of record NZ_JBIUWQ010000058.1, read on the forward strand.
GTTGGATTGGCCGGAGATGTCTTTGAGTTTGCTGCATTGGCAAGATGAGGGATGGATTCGGCTTCGGGATATGCCTTACCTGTTGAACGATCAAAATCCACGACGAGCATCTCTAGAGAAACCCTGGTGGCGAAGGGTTACGCAGGTGTTTCAGTTCTCTAAGCACTCAATGGGCTAGGGATGGATTCGTGGGATCGCGCAGGATTCGTCGTTTTTTTCTGTAGGATTTTTCGTAGACAGATGTGATGGCCACTCAGTATCGTCCGAGGATTTTCAACCCTCGGCGACTGTATGGTTATGGAAAAAAGTAACAGCGACTGGAGTGACGTAGAGATTCAGGCGGCGGTCGATGCCTATCTCCGGATGTGGTCGTGTGAACAGAAAGAACAGGCATACAACAAGGCCCACGAGAACCGCGTACTTCGCGAGGGCGTACTGGCTGACCGAACCAAGAGCTCTATCGAATTTCGGATGCAGAACATTTCTTCAGTCATGGTCGAGTTGGGCCGTGAACCTATCAAGGGTTACAAACCTGCCAAGAATGTCGGCGCTAATGTTGCGCGTAGCATTCGTACAGCGCTCGATGCTTCCGGTGTTGTTACTCCTGAGGACTTTGATCCCACAGCGGATGAAGAAAAGCTCGAACAACGGGCGGTCAAATTTGAGCGGCAACCGTTCCTATACATACCAAAAGGAATAAAAAATCCTGTTTGGACCGAATCCACCAGAAGGGTTTACTTTCGCGATCCTGAATTGAGGGGCTGGGTTCGTCAGCAAGCCAATGGGAAGTGCGAAGGCTGTGGCAAAGCAGCGCCATTTAAGAAGGATGGGGAACCATTTCTGGAAGTGCATCACGTTAAGCATATGTCGCAAGAAGGATCAGACCAGCCTTCGAATGTCGTGGCGCTTTGTCCCAACTGTCACCAGCGTTGCCACCATTCGGATGACAGAGAGGATTTCACTACTTGGCTTTATGACAACGTTGGAAGACTAGAAAAGGAATAATTGCGGCGTACCTCGTTAACCGTATTTGCTGGTTTTGGGGCAACTTCGCAGCCCAGCGGGAGCAAGCTCCCTCGCCACAATTTTGTGTGCTGCTGAACAATGCTTACCGTGACCGAGAGCACTCTCGAACACACACATGGACGAACATCACATGCCGCCAGCCAACTCAATCAAAGCAAGTCCATCGCGACTTTTAGTCGCCTCATTCCTCATCGTTTTTTTTGGCTTGCTCATGATGGCCCTGCGCATCATTCAAAAGAACGAAATCATGGCAGTTGGAGCAGTCTGGGTCGCAAATGCACTAACCATGGTGCTGCATGCTATTTACTGGAAGCGCTATGGCCTTTCCGTTGGCTTTAAAATCGCAGTTGTTATCCAAATCGTCATTACCATCCTGCCCTTCCTGTTTGGCAATCTCGGTTTTATTGCTGTTATGTTGATGCTGGGTGGCGAGATCCATTACTGGTAACCCGCGCCACCTCCCGCTATTAATACCCCTCCCCCACTCAAGGATCCGAGCCCCACCATGAAATTCGATCTCGCCTACTGCCTCAGCCTCGACGACAAGTTGTCGATCTATGATGTTCGCGATCTCAATTTCGATGAGACGGTGGCGTTTGACTCGGCGAAGGAACACTTCCAATGCTCCAACGATGCCTGTCGTTCAGCGTTCGAGGCGTCCAACGAGTTGGGTACGTTCAACGCCAAGAACGTGAATTACGTGCGCACGCCGCACTTTAAGAATCTGCCCACTACGCAGCATGTGGCGGGTTGTCCGTATGTGAGTTTGAAGGCGTCGGCGTCTGGTGTTGAAACGGCGGATGGCGAGGTTGATGACGGGAAAGAGGAGCACTTCCCATCGGAGTTGTTGCTCACCCGGCGTGAGTATGTGCGCAAGCCTGTCGCGCCAGCGGGGGCGGCGGATGTGTTGCGCGATGATCCGGTGCGGGTGGCGGCGGACGGTGGCAAAGAGTCGGCGAGTCGTGAGTCGGCGCCGGACAAGACCAGTGTGTTTGCGCATCCGGTGGAGTGTTTTGTTTCGAACTTCGCGGACAAGGAGTTGCTCAAGCGGATGCCGTTGAAGGTCGGCGAGCATTCGGCGCCGTACAGTTCGTTCTTCAAGAAGATCGAGTATCTGACGGACAACAAGGGGCTGATTTACTGGGGGCGGATCAAGAAGATCGAGGACTTCCACAGCGCCAGTTTTCGTATCGATTTCGAGGACAAGGTCTGGTTCAAGAAGCCCGAGGACAGTAAGAAGAAGCCGTATCCGGTCAGCGTTTATCTGAACAAGAAGCTGATCGACAACTACCGCAAGCGCAAGGCGTTTCTGGAAGAGATCAAGCACGCGGTGGATAGCGACAAGGCATTGTTCTGTTTCTTCTATGGGGTGACGCCGGAGTTGAAGCAGGTGCCGGGCAAGAAGAACCCCGAAAAGCCTTTCGAGGTCTTCAATGCCGATATCGAGAACCTGGATCACTTCATTATTCGTGAAGCGCCGGGTCTGGAGTGACGGTTAGCCCTGGGGCAGTTGCAGTTTGACGGCGCCGGGGTATTGTTTGATCAGCGAGTACGGCAGGATCGACCAGTCAGGTGAATCGCAGGCTCGCTCTACGCGGGCGAAATATGCGCCCAAGTACAAACCTTTTTCTGTGAAGTGCCAGTTGGAATAGCTCCAGTTGTCTTCATTGGTGAAGTCGCAACTGTCTTCATCTCCCTCCGCCGGTTTCTTCATTTCATCCGGGTACAGCGCGGTGAGTTGTTTGATCAGCCACGGCATAAATACTTCACGTTGGTACTTGGAGCGTGCTGCATCTTCGGCCTCGGTCAACGGCTGGTCACCGCCTCTGTAACGATCGGCGTGAAGTATTGGCTGCCCCTCGCCTACCCAGAGCACGTCTTCGAGCGACAACGGGTGGCCGGTTTTCACATCGATGTTCAGCGGTGAATCACCGAAGTCCGGGTGTGCGCCGCCGCAGTCGTAGCTGGTGGAAATGTTCAGGCTGATGACACTGGGCGAGATAAACGTCGGGGTGACGTCCTGAAGGAATTCGGCATAACCGCGACCGCGCAACTGGCAACCGTAGTAACTGATGGCCTCGTCCCACAAGCGCCCGAGCAATTGCTGGTTAACCCGTTGCAGATCTTCTTTTGGCAACCCGGACTCGATGCTGAACATGGTCATCTTGGTGTCAGGCTCTTCCCACCATTGCAGGGTGTAGCCCATGAAGTCCTGCTTTTTACCGGTTTTGAGTTTCAGGCCCTGAAGCCGCAGATATTCGTAAGGCTCGGTCTTGGGCAACTTGGCGATGTAAGGCAGTGCATTCGCCGGCACTTCGGGAAGTGGCGTATCGGTGACCAGTACGGGCAGCTTTTTTCCTTTCGGATTTTGCCATTCACCCTTCCAGCCGCCATCTATCTGTTGCAGTTTCAGCGTCGGTAACGGTTTGCCCGGTTCCATACGATCGCTGCCCTCTGTGAGCAGCAAGACGTCATTTTTATAGGTGCCGTTAAGCTCTAGATCGCGGTGAAATTTCTCGTAGAAGTAGCGACCGGTAACTTGCTCCGGGTCGCTGGTATCGACTTCGAAGACGATCGGCATTTTGCCCAGCGTGCCGGTGAATACCATGCGGTTGTCTTCGGCGTGCGCGGTGGACAGCATTGAGAACAGCACAGCAGCGCATGGAGCCAGGCGCATCAGTCCCTTGAGCATTGATCGATCCTTGAAAGAGGCGGAGGCGGCGCCAGGGTTTGAACGCCGGGGCAAATTATGGCTGGGATAGACTCAGGAATCGAGGTTCTGTTTAAACATCGATTCAGGGCAATTGCAGTGCGACGCCGCCGGGGTGATGTTTGACTAGATCATAAGGCAGAAGACCCCATTCGACGTCTCCGCAAACTGCTGAGACATGCGGGTAGGACGGTGTAAACGTGATGCCTTTTTCCGAGAAGTACCACGAAGGAAATTGCCAGGGTTCTGGCTCGTTGTACCCGCAGTCGTTTTCACCTTCAGCCGTCACCGTCATTTCTTTGGGATAGCGTTTTAATAACTGCGTGACGAGCTAAGGAGCGAATTCTTTGGAGCGATAATTGTAATAGTCCTCAGAGGAAGCCCCTACAAATCCTTCGTAAGACTCGTAATGCAATGGCTTGCCCTGGCCCACCCAAAAAACGTCCTCAAGGGTCAGTAATTTCCCTGTTTTGATATCAAGGTTGAGCGATTCATTGTTCTGATTCGGGTACGCGCCGCCGCAATAATATTCAGTCGAAATGCGCACACTCATCACAGCGGGCGCAATCCACAGCGGCTGACTGGATTGTGAGTAGCTCCCCGAGCAACTGAAATACGCTACGACTTCGCCCCATAAACGCCCCATCAACTGTTGATTGATGCGCTGACGCTCTTCAGGGGAGTAGCCCGAGACCACTTCAAACAGCGATGTCTCCGACGTCGGCTCGCTCCACCATTGCAGCGTGTACCCCATGAAGGTTTGGGTGCTGCCCTTTTTAAGTTGAAGACCTTGCAGGCGCAGGTATTCGTACGGGAAGTTGTCATGCAGTTCGGCGAAGTATGGCAATGCACCTTCGGGGACGTCGGGGATCGTGGCGGGTTGCAATTCGACCTTGAGGGATTTGCCGCTCGGGCTATTCCATTCACCGGTCCAGCCATTGAGCCTGGGCTGCAAACGCAGGGTCGGGCGCGAATCGCTGTCCATTGGAGAGCCTTCAACCATCTCCAGTACGTCGCCCTCTCGGCTACCGTCGAGCGCAAGGTCTCTGCGGTACTTTTTGTAGAAGTAACGACCCTCTCCATTGCGCGTGTCCAGTTCCAGGACAATCGCTGCTTTACCCAATGTGCCGGTGTAAACCTGCTTGCTGTTGTCAGCCCATATCCGGGTTGAGAGCAATAAACCGGCGAGCACACAAACGCCGGAAAAACGTAACAATCCGCGATGCATCAATTCATCCTTGAGTGAGCGAGCAGGCGCCCGAAAGAAACGCCGCGGATTATGGCGAGGCTATATCAGAGAATCGAGTGCAACCGCACATTTCGGCTGCACCCTGGCGCTTAATGAAAAGCTTCGATCTCTCTCCACGCCGCCAGACGCCGCTCCAAGGCACTTTCGATACCCGCCTCGTCAACAGCGCAATATTCCCGTAACCAATGAGCGACCATTTCAACATTCGGCCAGTAGGTATCTTTCTGACCTTTGCTACTTCTGGGCGTGTCATTCATCGCGGCATCGAAACCAATGGCTGCACGTTCACCCTGTGGTAAACAGCCCCACTCAGCTGCACTGCCCTGGAAATACCAAGCGATTTCATCAATGTGTTTTTGTGCGCTGCGATGGCTGCGCCGATAAAAGCTGTACTCGCGACAACCTTGGTCCATACGCCCCGGCATGATGCCGGCATCGACCCAATCCATAAGGCCGTGATTTATCGCATCGCGGATCAACCCTTCACGCCAACGATCAGCAAACCAGGCAACAAAACCTTCTGCGTCAGCCTTTTTCGCATCGGCGAAGACCATGCAGTAACGGGTTTTCACATGGATAACAAACAAAACGTGCTTACGTTGCACAGTGATCGCATGGACTAGCCACTGTTCTACGGAACGGCTGGCCTCGTCATCTTCGATAGCTCGCGACGGCGGTTTGTCGTCCACCGGCGTAATCTTTTTGCCTTTATGGATGCGGCTGAAAAACTTGCTGGCAGCTTCGGTGCAATTGAAGATCAACATCCCGGTTCTCTAGTAAGTATGGGGCGCATCAATCAGTCGTGATGAGCAGTTTCTTCAACCCAGTCGATTTCGTAGGGTCGGCGCTCAATATCGGAAAACGCCCTGCGGGCGTCATCGCTCAATATCGATAACTCCGCGTCAGTCAGCAGGTCATGCGAGACCATCAAGGTCAATTTCCATGACGCGGAGGATCGAGCGAGACCATCGAACATTCGAGCCATATCGCGATTCCGATCATTGATCAGTCCGTAAATCATGCCGTAGCGGGAATGCGCCGAAAGAGCACCGTGCTGAGTAATGGTTTTGGTGTCGGCGAGAACGCCTTGGCAAAATCGGTCAAGTGCAATCTTGCGCAGCTCCTTGAACTTCTTCCAGTCACTTTCAATCATCGAAATGGTTCCCCTCTGCACTTTTTCTTGAAACGTTCGAATGTGTCGTCTGATGCCTCAACGATACAAAGCATCAACTCATTACGTCCACATACTTAGCATCACCACAACCAGCAACCCAATATAGATCCAGGCATGCACCCGATCCGGTATCCGCCCGATCCACGGCGTGGCCAGTCGAATCCCCAGCAACGATCCGAGCGTCAGCACCGCAAACGCCAGCAGATCCACATACCCGACAAACCATGGCCCCAAGTCTGTCTCGCTGAAACCGGCCAGCGCCATGTAAGTCAGGGTGCCCGCCAGTGCCACTGGCACGCTCAGCGGATTGGCCATGGAAGTTGCCTGGGACATGCTCAGCCCGCAACGACGCAACAGCGGCACGGTCATGACGCTTCCTCCTACACCGAGAAAGGTAGCGATGGCGCCGATTCCTACGCCGCCGGCGGACGTTTCTGTATTGCCGAGTCGACGTGGGATGACGCCTTCCGTGTGTGTGAGGAATCCGCGCCTGATCAAGCAATCGACGATGGTCACGCCGAGGTAGGCGATGAAGGCATAGCGAATGACTTCACCGCTGACCCACACCGCCGCGATCGCGCCGATAACCGCGCCTAGCCCGATGAACCCGCCCAACGGCCACAGGTAATGACGAATCAGGTTGCCGGCGCGGCGGTGTTTGTCGGTGGCGATCAGGGCGTTGACGATCATTACGCAGGTCGAGGTGGCGACGGCGATGTGCATGGCCGATTGGCCGATGGGGTCGTCGGCGACGTGGCTGGCGGTGAGCATGCGATAAAGCAGCGGCACGACGACGAAGCCGCCGCCGAAGCCAAAGAGTACGGCGGTGATGCCGGTCAGGCAGCCAAAGAGTGTCAGTAGAAGGTAGAACATGGCGCGTCGTCCGTGGGGTGGGAGTGGTCGACGATAGAGCGCCAGCGCTTGGCCTGCTTCAGCAAGTCAGCCAATAATGTTTGCGTTTACGCCAACTGCTGAGTGCCACTCGATGCGCAATGTTTCGATCAATCTGCTGGATGACACGCCGCGCGCGGTGGTGGCGATCGGTACGGATTATTCCCACGGTCACTTGCTGCCCTTTCATACGCATCGGCGGGCGCAATTGCTGTACGGCGCAACCGGGGTGATGCAGGTCAGCACCCACGACGGCAACTGGGTTGTGCCGCCGCAGCGGGCTGTGTGGATTCCGCCGGGGGTGGCGCATGAAGTGTTGATGCTGGGGGTCAGCACTCGCAGTGTGTATATCGAGCCGGGTGCGGTGGACTTGGGGGAGCGCTGCCAGGTGATCAGCATCTCGCCGTTGATGCGCCACTTGCTGATGGAGGCTGTGGAGGTGCCGCTGGTGTATGACGCTCACGGTCGAGACGGTGTGTTGATCGACTTGTTGTTGCATGAGCTGGAACGCAGCGCTCCGCTACCGCTGCATATTCCGTTGCCGACTGACGGAAAACTCCTCGAGTTGTGTCAGACATTTCTGCATCAACCCAACGCCCATCAGTCGCCACAACACTGGGCCGACCAGTTACACATAAGCTTGCGTACGTTTAACAGATTGTTTCGTCAGCAGACCGGGTTGAGCTTCAGTCAATGGCGGCAACAGGCCTGTGTGGTACTGGCGCTGGCGCGTCTGGCCGCGGGTGAGGCGGTGACGCGTATTGCTCTGGACTTCGGTTATGAAAGCCCCGCGGCGTTCTCGACGATGTTCCGGCGCATTCTCGGTCAGCCACCGTCCGTCTGGTTGGAGGCGGCAAATTAGCGCAAATCAAAAAATGCGTTTGATCCGGGCCGAAAACAACTGTACAAAAACACAGTACATTTTCAATCAGCACTCTTGAGCCCGGAGCACACCATGGCCTCTCTTGCGATGAATCACATCCTCGAACGCATTGCCCTTTTCCAGTTCACCCCGACTCACTGCGTCCAGGCCCGAGCGATGTTGGGCTGGAGCGTGGATCAGCTGTCGCGGGAGGCCGAGGTTTCGGCGGAAGACATTCAGCGCTTTGAAGCGCAGCAAGAGGTGGCGGACGCGGCGCGTCTGGCATTGGCGTATCGGTTTGAATCGCAGGGGTTGGTGTTCTTTCCCGGGTTTGCGCCGGGGCGAAGTGCGAGTCTGAACGCAATGACTGCGGAAACGGCGGGGCGTGGGGATTATGCGATGGCGGAGTAAGGACAGGACATGAATGAAATCGAAGAAAGCGTCGGCAACGTCTACCAAGATCTGGGTCTTGAGAATGCTGACGACATGCTGACCAAATCCAGCTACGTAGCAAAAATGGTTTCGCTGATCGAGACCACTGATATCAGTGAATCTGAGGTAGCAAAAAAAATTGGGTTACCGCTGGAAAAGTTTCAGGAAATTCTTCGTGGGCACTTCCGGGATGAACCGGTTCATGCAATGGCTGATTACCTGGTGAATATCTCCGAGATAACCGGTTCGCCCGTTTAGGAGCGAACCGGCTGCAACACATCAGGCGTTCTGCACCACCGCCCCACTCTCCCCTTCAACCGCCAGCCACCAGGCATCCCCGCGTTGTGGTTGAGCGATGTTGAATGCTTCACCCATTTGCGGTGTGGTGATCGAAACACTGCGCTCCCAGGCCAGTGACAGTATCCGGTCAAACGGTTCGTGCCAGGCGTGCATTGCCAGATCGAACGTGCCGTTGTGGATTGGAAACAGCCAGCGGCCCTTGAGGTCGATGTGGGCTTGCAGGGTTTGTTCGGGTTGCATGTGCACGTGCGGCCACTCGACGTTGTAGGCGCCGGTTTCCATCAGGGTCAGGTCGAAGGGGCCGTACTGTTCGCCGATGCGTTTGAAGCCGTCGAAGTAGCCGCTGTCGCCGCTGAAGAAGATTCGTGTGTCGCCGTCGATCATCACCCAGGAGGCCCACAGGGTGCTGTTGCTGTCGAACAGGCCACGGCCGGAAAAGTGTTGTGATGGTGTGGCGATGAAGCGGATGCCGGCGACTTCGGTGCCTTGCCACCAGTCGAACTGGCGGACCTTGTTGGCGTCGATGCCCCATTTGATCAGGGTGTCGCCAACGCCCAGCGGCGTGAGGAACAGATTGGTCTTGACCGCCAATCTGAGCACGGCCTCGTAATCGAGGTGATCGTAGTGGTTGTGGGACAGGATCACCGCTTCGATCGGCGGCAACTGGTCGAGGCTGATCGGCGGCTGGTGAAAGCGTTTCGGGCCGGCCCATTGCACAGGCGAGGCACGCTCGGCAAAGACCGGGTCGGTGATCCAGAACTTGTCCTGCATCTTCAGCAGCAGGGTCGAGTGACCGAGGCGATAGACGCTGTGGTTCGGCGCCGCGAGCAGATCTTCGCGGGTCAGCGTTTGCACCGGAATCGGCGCGGCAGGCCGGGTGTTGCGCGGTTTGTGGAAAATCATGTTCCACATGATCCGCAGCATCTTGCGCAAGCCTTCGCGTTGCACTGGGGCATGGTTGCGGAACAGCCCCTGATCCTGTCGAGAGGCTTCAGGCGTGGAAATTTTATCCGGGAGCGAAACTGGATTGGCCATGACTGAAAGACTCCAGAAAAACCGCGCAATTCACGGTTTTTCACGGTGGGACGATAAATGGCCAAGGCACGCACGCATCAGCCGAACTTTCTGTTTTTTAGGTTGCGAGGATTAACGCAACATTACACTGGTCGGTGTAGTTTCTAGGTTGCAGCAAAGCTGCTGACAAGTAAACTGCCAAGTGTAATTCCAATATTTACCTGCCGAAGCGTACTTATGACAGCTCCAAAGAGACTCACCGACCGTAAACGCGAAGCGATCATTCAGGCGGCGATTGCCGAATTCCGCGACAACGGATTCGAAATCACCAGCATGGACAAGATTGCCGCCACCGCCGGTGTATCGAAGCGCACGGTGTACAACCACTTTCCCAGCAAGGAGGAGTTGTTCGCCGAAATTCTCAACCAGTTATGGACGCGGATCAGCGCCGAGCAGTCGGTCACTTATCGCCCTGATCAGCCGTTGCGCGATCAGTTACGGCAGATGCTGCAAGCCAAGGTGCAGATGATGGCGGACGAAAACTTCCTGACGCTGGCACGGGTGGCGATTGCCGCAGCGATTCACTCGCCGGAGCGCGCGCAAAACATGGTCGAGCGCATGGGCGAACGTGAGGAAGCGTTGACCGTGTGGATTCGCGCCGCGCAGGCCGATGGCCGACTGAAGCCAGTCGATCCGGAGTTTGCTGCGCACCAGGTGCAGGGGCTGCTCAAGACCTTCGGCTTCTGGCCGCAGATGTCGCTGGGTCAGCCTCCACTGGATGCCGACATGCAGAACACCGTGGCCGAATCGGCGCTGGAGATGTTTCTGGCGCACTATCAGCTCTAAAACAGCCTTGTCCTGCGCGCACCAGCGATTAAATGGCTCGGAAGGACACTGATTATTCCCGTTGGAATAAATGACAATGTCGCCAATTGACCGACGGACGGTCGACCTGAAAAAGATACTGCAAAGTATTTCAGAATGAATTGCGCGCAGGACATCATGGAAAACCAACGCGGCAAAGGCTTGTCATTCGCCAGACGCATCTACCTGCCCCGGGCCATCGGCTTGGGTGTTGGTTTTTTCAGCGTCGGCGCGGCGCTGTATCCGCTGAACATGCCGACCTGGCTCTGGGTGCTGTTGCTGTTCAACGGGTTTGTCTGGCCGCATCTGGCCTTTCAAGTATCGACCCGCTCGGCTTTCCCCTATCAGGCCGAACGCCGCAACCTGTTGTATGACTCGCTGTGCGGCGGTTTCTGGGCCGCGTGTTGTCAGTTCAATCCACTGACCACCGTAACCATTCTGTCGATGATGACCATGAACAACGTCGCCGCCGGCGGTCGACGCCTGTTTGTCCTGGGTGCCATCGCTCAAGTCGCGGGCATGTTGCTCGGTGGATTGATCTTCGGCTTCAAGTTCAACCCGATGATGACGCAGACCCAGGTCTGGGCCTGCTTGCCGATGCTCACCCTGTATCCGCTGGCATTGGGCATGGTCTGTTACCAATTGGCGATCAAACTGGCGCAGCACAAACGCACGTTAAGCGCCCTGAGTCGCACCGACAGTCTGACCGGATTACTCAATCACGGCGCCTGGAAAGACCTGCTGCACCTGAAGTTTCAGCAATGCCGTCAGCACAAAACGCAGGCCGTGCTGGCGCTGATCGATATCGACCACTTCAAGCTGATCAATGACAGCTACGGCCATATCGTCGGCGATGCGGTGCTGCAGCAATTGAGCCGCGAATTGAAACGCCTGCTCGATGCCGGTGAACTGGCCGGGCGCTACGGCGGTGATGAGTTCTGCGTGATTCTGCCGGATCTGCCTTTGAACAAGGCCGAAGTATTGATGGAGCAATTGCGCCAGGCGCTGGATCAATACCGTCATCCGGATGTGCCAGAAATGCGCGTCAGCCTGAGTATCGGTCTGGCTCGGTTCCAACCTGATTACAGCGATGCGATTGCCTGGCTGGAAGATGCCGACAAGGCGCTGTACACCGCCAAACATACCGGCCGCAACACCATCAGCGTGGCGTTGAGTCATTCATCTGCGAATGACACCAGCCAGTTCAGCCACTGAATACTTTTAAAACATTTGAAGAGCGCCATTTCTTGTACAAGATCACAAAGCTTGTATAAGATTGGGCCGTCAGTCGGGATGCTGGCATTTTGCAGTCGTTGCCGAATGTTTTTTCACCCATTTGGCCTGACCACGCGGGAACAGGGACATAAATCCAGCCTTTCCCTACTTCCAGAGTACTGCGCCCATGTTTTTCAATCGCCACAAAACCGCCCTCAACGACCTTCAAGAAACCCTCACCCAACAGAACGGCCTTCTGGAAGCGATCAATCGCTCCATGGCGGTAATCGAGTTCGACCTCAACGGCGTGGTAACGAGCGCCAACGACAACTTCCTCAAGACCATGGGTTACAGCGCCGAACAGGCGATCGGCCAAGCGCATCGCGTGTTTTGCACCCCCGAGTTTGGCCGAAGTGCGCAGTACAGCGAATTATGGTCACGCCTGAAAAACGGTCAGTTCCAGTCCGGAACGTTTGAGCGTGTCGACAGCAAGGGACAACCGGTCTGGCTCGAGGCGAGTTACAACCCGATCAAGGATGCGTCGGGGCGAGTGGTGAAAGTGGTCAAATACGCCATGAACGTCACAGCCAAAATGCAGCAGGAGAGTGAAGCCAACGCCAAGTTACAAGCGATCGACCGGGCGATGGCGGTTATCGAGTTCAACCTCGACGGCAGTGTTCTCACGGCAAACCAGAATTTTCTGACGCGGATGGGTTACACGCTCGCCGAGCTTAAAGGTAAACATCACCGTTTATTCTGTACCTCGGAACTGGTCAACAGCAGCGCTTATCAGGACTTCTGGCGACGGCTGAATCAGGGCGAACTCTTCCACGGCCAGTTCGAACGTGTTGATAAATACGGCCGAACCGTATGGCTGGAAGCCAATTACAACCCGGTCTACGACGCCTCCGGCCGTTTGTGCAAAGTGGTGAAGTTCGCCTCGGACGTCACCGCGCGGGTTGAGCAGCATGAACAGGATGCACAAAGCGCCAGCGCGGCTTATCACATTTCGGTCGAGACCCGAAAAGTCGCTGAACAAGGCACGCAGGTGATTCAACAAGCAGCCAGCGAGATGCGTGAAATTGCTCAGGACATTGCCCAATCTTCAACGTTGATCGCGCAACTGGGCGAGCGCTCCGAGCAGATCACTGCCATCGTCAACACCATCCGGGCGATTGCCGATCAGACCAATTTGCTCGCGCTGAACGCGGCCATCGAAGCGGCACGGGCCGGCGAACAGGGTCGTGGATTTGCGGTGGTGGCCGATGAAGTGCGGCAGCTGGCGGCACGCACCAGTGGCTCGACAGCGGAAATTTCCAACATGATCGGTTTGATCCAGACGGAAACCCGCCAGGCGATCAAGAGCATGGAAGGCACCCGTGGTCGCGCGGCTCAAGGGGTCGAGTTGGCGGATCAGGCAGGGACGGTGATTCTGCAGATTCGCGACGGCGCCAGTGAAGCGGTGGATGCCGTGAGCATGTTTGCCAATGAGCGGGCGCCGGGGTAATCGATTCAGGGTCAGTAGACCGAGACTCGCTCCCACTGGGAAATACCATCCTGTGTGGGAGCGAGCCTGCTCGCGAAAGGGTCAGGCGCCACAATGCAGGGCTATAGTGAGCTTCAGTCCCAAGCCCTGCCGAGTGCACCATGACCACTGAAAAAACCGCAACACCGGAATCAGCCCCCGTCGATCACTTGCGTTTTCACCGCCCCCACGCTCATCTGGCGACAACCTTCGGCAATGACACATTCGCATTGCGCGCCGAGGCGTTCGCACGGTTCTTCGGCACACCGACGTTTCTCGGTGCGCAAACGCTGATCGTCTTGTTGTGGGTCAGCCTCAACGTGTTTGGCGTGACCACGTTCGACGTTTACCCGTTCATTCTTCTAAACCTCGCGTTCAGCCTGCAATCGGCCTACGCCGCGCCGCTGATCCTGCTCGCGCAAACCCGGCAGGCTGCGCGTGACAAGGCGCAAGCGGACGCCGACGCGCTGCACCGCGAAGCCCTGGCGCAAGCCAACACCGAACGCCAGGCTCAGGCGGCGCATAACACCGCGCAGTTACTTGAACTGCTGGAGCAGAACACCCGCCTTACCGAAATGACCAAGAGCCTGACCGAACGCATCGAAGGCCTGACGCGCGAACTACACGCACATGTGTGTCAGAACCCGCAACGTTGATCACGGCAGACGCAACGCCCGTCCGAGTTCATCAAACAGCGTGACCACCGAACGCAATGCCCGGCAATCCGGGCGGGTCAGCAGCCACAGCGCGGTGTCGTAGCCGTGCAACGGTTCGCTCAAGGCCTGCAAACCGTCGGTAATCAGAAAATCCGGTAACGCCGCAACCCCGAGACCGGCGCGCACCAACTCGGTGACTGAAAGCATGCTGTTGCAGCGATAACCCGGGATCACACCGGGCAACTGCTGGCGACGCCAGGCGATGGTCGGGTGATCAGGCAGAAAGTCGTCCGGAGCGATCCAGGTCAGCGCGGCCAGATCTGACGTATCAACCTGCTGTAAATAGCGCTCGCTGGAGCAGACCCTGTAGGAAATCTTCGCCAATTGCCGTCCGACCAGATGCTCCGGCGGTGTGCGTGTCAGGCGCAGGGCGATGTCGGCGTCACGGCGGCTGAGGTTGGCGAAATCGTTGGAGGTGCTCAACTCGATGGTCAGCGCCGGGTAGTTGGGCATGAACTGCGCCAGCGCGGGCAACAGCAAGCCTTGCAACACCGAGTCGGTGCAGGTCAGGCGCACCGTGCCGCTGACCACTTCACCGCCCTGCTCGACACCGATACGCGCAGCTTCGAGTGCTTGTTCGGCACGTTCTGCCTGCTCGGCGAGCGTTTGTGCCAGCGTCGTCGGCAAGTAACCGGCACGGCTTTTTTCGAACAGTTGCTGACCGAGGGCGGCTTCGAGACGGCGTACGGCGCGGAACACGGTCGACACGTCTACTTTTAAAAGCTGCGAAGCGCGGGCCAGAGAGCCGCCGCGCACCAGGGCGAGGATCAGCGCCAGATCCGGGTAGTCGAGCCGATAGTGCGTTGCTGCATTGATCACTTGGGGAAACGCCAATATTGAGTGCGTGAACGCCAATCTATAGTGAGCACCGGCAGCACACAACTGCGCAGATCCACTGTGGCGAGGGAGCTTGCTCCCGCTGGGCTGCGAAGCGGTCCCAAGCATTTTCATGCTGAAACGCGACGACTGCTGCGCAGCCGAGCGGGAGCAAGCTCCCTCGCCACAAAGATGCTCCATTGTCTTCAAATACAGGAAATCCCATGGACGCCATTTCCATCGCCCTGATCGGCGATTACGACCCGCAAGTGACCGCGCACCAGGCCATTCCCATAGCCCTCGGGCAGGTAGCCGAACACCTCGATCGTCCGCTGACTTTCCACTGGCTGGCCACCGATCAAATCGACGCCAACACCGCGCTGCAAGACTTCGACGGTTTCTGGTGCGTCCCCGCCAGCCCCTACAAAAGCGAAGAGGGTGCGCTAAGGGCGATCCGTTTTGCCCGCGAGCAACAGCGCCCTTTCCTCGGCACCTGCGGCGGTTTTCAGCATGCGGTGCTGGAATTTTCCCGCAACGTGCTGGGCTGGGCCGATGCCGAACATGGCGAAACCTCGCCCGATTCCGCAAGAGCCGTGCTCACGCCGCTGACCTGTTCGCTGGTCGAGGCCGTGGACAGCATTCATCTGGTGACCGGATCGTTGATCGCCCAGGCGTACGAAACGTCCGAGATTCGTGAAGGTTATCGCTGTCGCTTTGGTGTGAATCCGCAGTTCGAAAGCGAGTTGCTGAGCCATCAGCTACACGCGGTGGGCCATGATTCGACGGGAGACCTGCGGGCGATTGAGTTGAACGGGCATCCGTTTTTCGTCGCCACGCTGTTCCAGCCGGAACGCGCCGCGCTGAAGGGCCAGATGCCGCCACTGGTGCGGACGTTTGTCGAAGCGTGCGCGGAGCAACGTCGATGAAAGCAGATTGTTACGCAGTGATCTTCACTTCGACCCGTACCGAGGGTGATAACGGCTATGCCGCAGCCTCCGAACGGATGATGGAATTGGTCAGCGAACAGCCGGGATTTCTTGGCATTGATTCGATCCGTAGGGCCGATGGGGTGGGGATCACGATTTCGTACTGGGACAGTGAGTCGGCGATTCTGGCGTGGCGGCAGCATCCCGAGCATCGGGTGATTCAGGAGCGTGGCCGGGCGGTCTGGTATTCGGCGTTTCAGACGCGGGTGTGTCGGGTTGAGCGTGAGTACCAATTCAGTCAGTAATTGCAGTGTCATGCTTTCGGCCGCTTTCGCGAGCAGGCTCGCTCCCACAGGGGACTTGTGAACACCTCAGCCCCCCTGTGGGAGCGAGCCTGCTCGCGAAGAGGCCCTCACTCTCACAGCAAAACTTCAGCCCCGCACCAAACTCCGCACCGCGACAATCTCCGGCACTTCAACCTTGCTCATATAAACCCGCAACGGCTCGGTGATGTGGATCCGGTCATCGATATTCTGATCCAGCAGCAACTGGATCAACTCGCGTTTAAGCGCCATGGTCGTGTCCGAAACCTGCGCCCAGACGAATTCACTGGTGGGAATGATGCCGTCATCCGCCACGTCCATGCCGAACGAGTCTTCGCTGAAGCGCACGATGTATTGACCGGTCTTGCGGTTGAGGCCGACAAAACCCTTGAGGTCGTCGGCCGCCTGGCAGATGAGTTGGGAGGTGATGCGCATGGTAAACCTCACGAAATGTTGATCGATGGTTTACACGCAGGGCGAAACAGTGGGCGCGCCCTCTGCCGGGGCGGCTGCCGAGGGCAAGCGTACTGCAAACAGCGCCACAAAAGTGCAGGAAAAATTGCTTTTAATACGTTTATGTCGGTCTGGCGATAGCACGCAATCGATTCAGTTGTTAAAAGATACGTCTCTGAAAATGCCCTGCGAAAGGAACTCGAACATGCCCGCCACTTTCACCAAAAGCGCCCTCATGCTGAGCCTGATGCTCGGTTTCGGTCAGGCTCACGCCGCCGATGTCGATGCACTGGCCGCCGCTCACGGCATTCCGCACCCGGCGGTGATCGCCCACCGTGGCGCGTCGTTCGATGCACCGGAATCCACCGCCGCCTCCTACAAACTCGCGCGCGACCTGGGTGCCGACTATCTGGAAATGGACCTGCAACGCAGCAAGGACGGCGTATTGTTCGCCCTGCATGACAACAACCTGCAACGCACCACCGACGTCGCGACCAAGTTCCCGGAGCGCAAGGACAGCACGGCTACAGCTTTCACCATGGCCGAACTGAAAACCCTCGACGCCGGCAGCTGGTACAACAAGGCTTACCCGGATCGCGCCCGCCCGTCCTACGCCGGGCTGAAAATCCTCACCCTCGATGAAATCATCGACATCGCCCAGGCCAACCCGCAACACAAGCCGGGCCTGTACATCGAGACCAAGGAGCCGCAACTGTTCCCCGGGATCGAGAAAGACCTGAAAGAAAAACTGCAGGATCGCGGCTGGCTGAGCCCAACCGGTTCGAAACTGGCGAAAAGCGAACTGGGCGTCGGTCAGGGCAAAGGCAAGGTGATCCTGCAAACGTTCGAGAAGAACAGCCTCGAACTGCTGCAAAAGGAAATGCCGCAAGTGCCGAAGATCCTCCTGCTGTGGGTCGGCGAAGGCAGCATCGAACCAAAATCCAAGGTGACCTTTGCCGACTCCGGCGAGAAGGACAAGAACGTTTTCTACGGCAAGCAGGAACCGAAATCCGAAGCTGAATTCAAGCAGTGGATCGATTACGCCAAGGCGCAAGGTGCAATCGGCACCGGTCCTTCGGCGAAGCTGACCAAGGGCGGCGACCAGAGCTATTCGGATCTGGTGCAACCGTGGATGAATAAATACACCCACGATCAGGGCCTGCTGGTGCACGTCTACACCGTCGATGAGCCGGTGGACTTCGAGAAAGTCATGGCCGCAGGCGTGGACGGCATTTTCACCAACCGCGCCAGCGAACTGTTGAAGTTCTATAAACGCCCGGCCGCTGCCAGTGTCGATCAGGTGTTGAAGAACAACGGTTTCTGAGTGACAACAAACACCGAGTGGACAGGCCGCCTCTGGCTGGGGCACGACTATGGCCTGATCCACGGAGTGTCGGGGCGCACTGCGCCCCATTGCCACTATGCCCACCAGATCATGCTTGCCCCCGAGCGACCGGCGACGGTGTTGCTCGAGGGTGAAGTCGTCAGCGCCCCGCGGCTGTTGATTGCCTCCAACGTGCGCCATGCGATTGTTGAAGCGCCGGATCCGCTGTTCACCGTTTACGCCGAACCGTTGATGTTTGCAGCAGACACGTTGCGTGATGCGTTGTTTAACGCCGAACTGACGTTGCCCGCGCTTGATCGGGCGATACGCCAATGCTCGCGTCGTTCGCTGAGTGACCCGCGCATCGAACGTGCGTTGGCCGCAGTGGACGCTTCGCTGTCCGATAAGGTCGCCGCCCGCGCCGTCGCCGACACAGCGAATCTATCCCTGAGTCAGTTGCAGCGACTGTTGGTCAGCCAGGTCGGTTTGCCGGTGCGCAGGCTGGTGTTGTGGCGGCGTTTGCGCAGGGCGATGGCCTCGATTCTGGCGGGCGACCCGGTGACATCCGCTGCACACAACGCAGGCTTTGCCGATTCGGCGCACTTCTCCCGCAGCCTGAAAAAACTCTTCGGCGTCACTGCACGTCAGGCCTTGCAACACATCGATCTGAAACTGCTCGACTGAGTCAGCGGCGCAGCGCATCGGGCACTCGCGGCTCGCGACTCAACCCCACTGTTGCGAACGGATCAAACAATTGCGCCACATAGTCGCGGGGGAAATCCGGGCGACTGCCAATCCCCAAATCGTCCTGGCCGATGCGGTAATCCTCGGTGTAGAAACCGGTGCCCAGCAGCCAGTCCCACACGGTGAAGAACAACCCGAAATTAACGTCGCCGGAACGACCATATTTCATGTGATGGAAACGATGCAGCGGTGCCCAGGCGAAAATCCAGCGTAGAAAACCGAGGCGCATATCGACATTCGAATGCTGCAACAACAGCTGGATCGCGATGGCGTACGCCAGCAGTGTCGCGACCTGCAACGGAATGCCCAGCACCAGCAATGGCAGCAACCCCGCCGAGGCTTCGAGCAGTTGATGCAACGGGTGTTTCATCAATCCGTTGAAACCGTATAAACGTTCAACACTGTGATGCACGGCATGCAATCGCCATAACCACGACACGCGATGGCTGGCGTAATGCATCAGGCTGATACCGGCATCGGCAATGACAATCGCCAGCCCCAGTTGCAACCACAACGGCCAGCCACTTGGCCATACACCGTCAATCGCCAGCACGGCGACCAGCCCCGGTAGTGCAAGTAACCCCAAGGCACTCAACGCTTCATTGACCAGCGCGTGGAGGATGTCGCGGCGGCGATCACCGGCCGGACGATTCCAGCGCACCTCATAAGGCATTGCCCACTCCGCGATAAACGACACCGCCAGCGCGGCAACAAACAGCGGCAACAGCCACAGGGTCGAGACATCAGCCAGCCACAAGCCCAGCCCGATAAAGCCGCCCCAGAACAGCGGCGCGTATAACCCGGCCATCAAACGTTTCATGTGCACCTCCATTGATCGAAGGCACAGCATGAAACTTCACGATGTGAAGTAATTGAACAAACGACGCAAACCGCCGAGGCGAGATTAAGGGTGAGTTAAGTTGCGACGATTAATCTGAACCCACTGAAACAGCACATCCGCTTAGATAAACACCCAAAAGGATTGAACCGATGAAAACCTTGACTGCCCTGTTTACCGCCGCTGCCCTGACCCTCACCGCTGGCCTGGCCCAGGCTGATGTCCGCGTCGACCAGATCCCTGAGTTGGTCAAGTCCGGCAAGATCAAGTCGCTGGAGTCGATGAACGCCGAAGCGCTGAAACTGCATCCGGGTGCGACCATCACCGACACCGACCTGGATAACCACTTCAACGGCTACGAGTACGAAGTTGAATTGAAAACCGCTGACGGCAAAGAATTCGACGTGGACTTCGACGCCACTACCGGCAAAGTGCTGACCAACAAGCAAGACACCTGATTCAACGCCCATCCAAAGCCGCACGATCCACCGATCGTGCGGCTTTTTCATGCCCGACACAAATCCCCTGTAGGAGTGAGCCTGCTCGCGATGGCGGTGGGTCATCGACTGATCCACCGCCATCGCGAGCAGGCTCACTCCTACAGGTTTTTCTGCCTGCCGGAGGATTTATGGCCGATCCATATTCTGTAGGAGCTGTCGAGTGAAACGAGGCTGAGATCTTTTGATCTTTAGAATCAAGATCAAAAGATCGCAGCGTACCGCAGCTCCTACAGGGATTACGCCGAGGTGCTGACCAGCGAACCCGAGGTGCTTGAATCGGAATCCTGCAAGGCCTGCAACAATGAAGCTGTTGCGGTGGACAGCGAGGCCGAAGTGGCGGTGACCTGCGCTTGTGCGGAGGCCACTTCGGTAGCCTTGGCGTCGGCACTTTCCTGTTTCGCCTGGGCTGCTTGCAACGCCTGCTGCTGTTCCTGCAATTGCTTTTGCAACTCGGCAATCTGCTTACGCAGTTCTTTCACCGTGTCAGATTCGTCGCTGTTGCTGGAACTGCTACCGCCCGAAGGTGCTGCGCCGCCAGCCGCTTTCGGCGCGTCGGTGGCTGCGCCAGTGCTGGCGGTTGCGCTGGTGGAAGTGTCGTCGCCGACATCAGTGATCGAGGTTTTGCTGGTGGGTGTGGTGACAGTCTGGTTGATCGAAACAGAGGTGATGCTGACCATGGGAATGCTCCAATGCCGGTTATAGATAACCGGTCATCGTCGCGGGTCAGCGCAACTTGAGATCGACTGTGTACCGACTCGGTATCCGAACCGGTACACGCTCAATCGCGTCAGGCGCTCAAGCGCGCGGTGACTTCGTTCAGTTGCCCGGACAAACCATGCAGGTTCTGACTGGCGGTTTCGGTGCGCTGGACGTTGTCGAGGTTGGTGCTCGCGATCGAAGTGATTTCGGTGAGGTTGCGCGAAATATCTTCGGCCACCGATGTCTGCTCTTCCGCCGCCGTGGCGATCTGACGGTTCATGTCGCGAATCGCCTCCACTGCGTGGGTGATGCGCTCCAGCATCGCGCCCGCCTGAGTCACTTGCTCGACGCTTTCGTCGCTGCGGGTCTGGCCGCTGTCGATGGCCTGGGCCGCGTCCACCGCGCCGGTCTGCACGCTCTGGATGATCTGATTGATCTCGATGATCGACTCTGCCGTACGCTGCGCCAGGTTGCGCACCTCGTCAGCGACCACGGCAAAACCACGCCCGGCCTCACCCGCCCGCGCCGCTTCAATCGCTGCGTTCAACGCCAGCAAGTTGGTCTGCTCGGCAATCCCGCGAATCACTTCCAGCACCTTGCCGATGCGGCCGCTGTCGGCTTCCAGACGACGGATCACCGTGGCGGTGTTGGCGATTTCGCCGCGCATCTGCGTGATGCTGTGGATGGTGCTCTGCATGACCTTCTCACCCTGTTGGGCGGACTGGTCGGCATCGTCGGCGGCACGCGCCGCATCGGCGGCGTGACGCGCCACTTCCTGGGCGGTGGCGGACATTTCGTTCATCGCCGTGGCCACTTGATCGGTGCGGTTGAACTGCTCGTTGGTGCCGCCAGCCATGGTCGTGGCGATCGCGTTCAACTCGCCGCTGGCGCTGTCCAGATCACTGGCGCTGCGTTGCAAGCGGGTAAAAGTGTCGGCGAGGAAATCACGCAGGGTATTGGCCGCAGCGGCGAGGTTGCCCAATTCATCCTGACGGTCACTGACCACGCGTTCGGCGAGTTTGCCGCGGCTCAATTGGCTGACGTAATCAATCAGGTTGCGGATCGGCTCGACCAGCTTGCGGTTGACCAGCCACAGGCTCAACAGGCCAATCAGCAGACCCGAAGCAAGCATCACCAGAATGCCCAGCAACACCGTGCGATCAGCCTCGGCGCTGATCTGCGCCGACTGCTCGGTGCCCTGCTTGCGCAATTCGCTGACCAGTTCGCTCATCTGATCGCTGGCCGCGCGGTCGACGCCTTTGACTGCGGTGTCGCCCGCCGTTGGATCGCTGCCCGCTGCCACGTAGGCATCGCGGCCCTTCTGGTAAGCGTTGCCCAACTGACGATGCTCTTCGCGCAAACGCTCGATGCGACTTTTCAGGCTCGGCTCGATGCCTTTCTGGCTGGCCAGCTCACCGAGGATGTTCTGCACATCGCGCTGACGGTCTTCGAACTGGCCCCAGTACTTGGCCAGATCCGCCGGTTGCTTGCCGCGCAGCAGAACGTTTTTCCATTCCTGGACCTGCACCTTGAATTGCAGGTTGGCTTCGTCGATGAGTTGCGAAGTGTGCAGAGGGCCGGTGATCAACTGGCTGTAGCTTTGCACGCCGTTGGACAGGAAATGAAAACAGGCCAGCGCGATCAACAGCATCGCCAGCAGGCTGCCGCTCAGCAGGGCGAGAATTTGCGCTCTCAGGGATTTTTGCAGCATCGCAGGTACTCATGACAGGGATGAGGCACGCCCGATAAGGCGTGGGATTGTGCCGGACATCCATGTCGGCGAGCCTTGGCTCATGGCCAAGCGCGCGCAACGTAACCTAAGCGTGATCGGCGTGCCAGAGCGCTTCTTGAAGAAAATTCGACCGCCGGTAAGACATTGATCTGGCGTCACTTTATCGACACATAAATGTCACATCCGCTTGCGATGATTCGGCTCAGTGAACCTGCCATTCCCGCGACACACGCGCCCTCTTCGCAGCGAGCCTTCATGAACCACAGCCTCGATACCAGCCATCGCGATCCTGACCTGTTTGGTTTGCTCTACGGTTTCCGTTTCCTGCCCGGTGAACGCGGTCGCGAAGTCGATTCGGCGACCGCTCTGCGCTGCCTGCAAGACGACAGCGACAGCGACGAATTCCTCTGGCTGCACCTGAACCTGGCGCACGCGGCATGTGAGCGCTGGATGAAAAGTCATCTGCAATTGCCCGAAGAGTTTTTCGAAGCGCTGCACGAAGGCTCGCGTTCGACACGCATCGAGCATGTCGATTCGGCGTTGCTGGCGGTGGTCAACGACGTGGTGTTCAACCTCAGCAGCATGGTCTCCTCGGATGTCTCGACGCTGTGGGTCTGCGTGCGCAGCAAGTTGATTGTCAGCGCACGCCTGCAACCGCTGCACTCGGTGGACAAACTGCGCTCGTCGGTGAAGGCCGGTGAGCGCTTTCGTTCGCCGTCGGAACTGCTGGTGCACCTGCTGCGCGATCAGGGCGAAGTGCTGACGCAGATCGTGCGCAAGACCAGCATGAGCGTCGATCAAGTCGAGGACGAATTGCTCTCCTCGCGGCTGTCGACCAACCGCGCCGAACTCGGCGCCAACCGCCGGGTGCTGGTGCGCTTGCAGCGGCTGCTGGCGCTGGAACCGGGTTCCTTGCTGCGCCTGCTCAATCGCCCGCCGCCGTGGTTGCAGAAGGAGGACGTCAAGGAGTTGCGCAAATCCACCGAAGAGTTTGCGCTGATCATCAACGACCTCACCGCCCTCGGCGAGCGGATCAAACTGCTCCAGGAAGAGATCGCCGCCAACCTCAACGAACAGAGCAACCGCACCCTGTTCACCCTGACCGTGGTCACGGTGCTGGCGCTGCCGATCAACATCATTGCCGGTTTCTTCGGGATGAATGTGGGCGGCGTGCCGCTGTCGCAGGATCCGGAAGGGTTCTGGATATTGGTGGCGCTGGTGGCGACGTTCACGGTGATTGCCGGGCGCTGGGCCTTCCGTAAACGCGGCGATTATTAAGGCTGAACCGTCCCCTGTGGCGAGGGAGCTTGCTCCCGCTGGGGTGCGAAGCGCCCCCGAAACCATTCACCGTAATGTATCAGTGAGACCGCTTTGGCTGATTTACGACTGCTGCGCAGCCGAGCGGGAGCAAGCTCCCTCGCCACAGGAGTTCTCGCTCATCTTCAGATCAATGGTCAGGCTAATGGAGCAAACACTGACCTGACGCAGTCTCTCTGTAACATTCTGCAACGATCATGGGCGACACTCCTTCCCTCGCTCAGGATTGTCCGCTCATGGCTACTCCCTCCCTGACCACCAGCCAGGCGTCCGCCCCCAGCGGCAGGCCAGCGCTGGACAAGAAAACCGGCCCCTTCACCTACGTGATCTTTTTCGCGGTACTGGCCATGGGGATGTTGTTCACCGCCTACAGCCTGATGCATGACATGCACGAGCTGGGCACGGTGGTCACCACCTGGACACCGTTCCTGCTGCTCGGCGTGGCACTGTTGATTGCGCTGGGTTTTGAGTTCGTCAACGGTTTCCACGACACCGCCAACGCCGTGGCCACGGTGATTTACACCCACTCGTTGCCGCCGAATGTCGCGGTGGTCTGGTCGGGGTTCTTCAACTTCCTCGGGGTGCTGCTGTCGAGCGGCGCGGTGGCGTTCGGCATCATCGCTTTGCTGCCGGTCGAGTTGATTCTGCAAGTCGGTTCGTCCGCCGGCTTCGCGATGATTTTCGCCCTGCTGATCGCCGCGATTCTGTGGAACCTCGGCACCTGGTGGCTGGGCCTGCCGGCTTCGTCGTCGCACACGCTGATCGGCTCGATCATCGGCGTCGGCGTGGCCAATGCCTTGATGCACGGGCGCGACGGCACCAGCGGTGTCGATTGGGCGCAGGCAACCAAGATCGGTTACGCGCTGCTGCTGTCGCCACTGGTGGGGTTCGGTTGCGCGGCGCTGTTGCTGCTGGCATTGCGCGCCTTCGTGAAGAACCGTTCGCTGTACAAGGCACCGGAAGGCAACGCGCCGCCACCGTGGTGGATTCGTGGTTTGCTGATTCTGACCTGCACCGGTGTGTCCTTCGCCCACGGCTCCAATGACGGCCAGAAAGGCATGGGCCTGATCATGCTGATTTTGGTCGGCACCTTGCCAATGGCCTACGCGCTGAACCGCACCATGCCCGAAGAACAATCGCTGCAGTTCGCCGCCGTCGCGCAAGTAACCCAGCAAGCACTGGTGAAAAGTGCGCCGCTGCCGACACCGGCCGATCCACGCGCCGTGCTCTCCGATTATGTGCGCAGCAAGGAAGCCACGCCGCAGTTGATCCCCGCACTCGCCTCCCTCACCGGGCACATCGGCGAAGAAGTCAAAGGCTACGGCTCGCTGGCGAAAGTCCCGGCGGAAGCCATGGGCAACGTGCGGAACGACATGTACCTGGCCAGCGAAAGCATTCGCCTGATGGACAAGAACAAGGTCGGCAACTTTGACGCTGACACCAGCAGCAAACTGCAACTGTTCAAGCAGCAGATCGACAACGCCACACGGTTTATTCCGTTGTGGGTGAAGATCGCCGTGGCCATCGCCCTGGGGCTGGGCACCATGGTCGGCTGGAAGCGGATTGTGGTGACGGTGGGCGAGAAGATCGGCAAGACCCACCTGACTTACGCGCAAGGTGCGTCGGCGGAAACCGTGGCGATGCTGACCATTGGCGCCGCCGACATGTTTGGTTTGCCGGTGTCGACCACCCATGTGCTGTCCTCGGGCGTGGCCGGGACCATGGTTGCCAATGGCGGCGGTTTGCAGATGAAGACCATCCGCAATTTGCTGATGGCCTGGGTGCTGACGTTGCCGGCGGCAATCCTGCTGTCGGGCAGTCTCTACTGGCTATTCACCCAGATTTTCTGACCGGAGAAAGTCCCCTGTAGGAGTGAGCCTGCTCGCGATAGCGGTGTATCAGTCGACATTGATTAAACTGACACACCGCTATCGCGAGCAGGCTCACTCCTACAGTTTTGAACGGTGATCAGGTTTAGAGCGCGGAGCGAATCAGATCGCCGAGCCAGTCCATGAACACCCGCACCCGCAACGGCAAATGCCGCTGCCGCGCATACAACAATGAAATGCCCATCGCCGGTGCCGTGTACTGCGGCAGCACGGTGACCAGTTCGCCGTTTTCCAGATGCGGCTGCATGCCGGTGCGCGGCACCTGCGTCAGACCGAAACCGCCCAGGCATGCCGACTCATAGGCATCGGTGCTGTTGACCGTGACGCTGCCGGCCATCGGCAAGCGTTTCACCTGACCGTCCTGCTCATACACAAACCCTTCCGAACGCGAACCCAACACACCGACGTAATGCACCAATCGGTGCTGCGCCAAGTCTTCCAGCGTCTGCGGCACGCCGTAGCGCGCGAGGTAGGCGGGGCTGGCGCAGTTGATCATCGGAAAATCGCCCAAGTGCCGCGCCACCACGGATTGATCCGGTTGTGCGCCAATCCGCACCACACAATCGAAGCCCTCACTCAGCAGGTCGACGCGACGGTCGGTGCTGCTGATTTCCAGTTCCAGATTCGGATGGCGATCCATGAACTCGGGCAGCCGCGGCATGACCAGCCGCCGCGCCAGAATATTGGGCATATCGACGCGAATGCGCCCGGTCAGCGAGGCCTCATCCTGACGAAACAAACCTTCGATTTCGTCCATGTGCGAGAGCAGATCCTTGCTGCGTTCGTACAGCACCAGGCCATCCTGCGTCGCTTGCACCTTGCGCGTGGTGCGTTGCAGCAATCGTGTGCCGAGCAGAGCTTCCAGCGCCTGCACATGCTCGGACACCGTCGAACGCGGCAGGCCGAGGTTTTCCCCGGCGAGGGTGAAACTCGATAACTCGCTGACCCGGACGAAGGTGCGCAGCAATTCCAGTTTGTTCATGAGCCACCTGTTAATTGTTCGGCCGATCCGACCAGTGATTCCGGTTTTGCTCTGTTTATCACCTCAGGGCGGATAAATAAACTTTGCATCATCACCACTCACCACCCATCGAGGACTTCACATGGACCGCAAAATCGCATTGATCACCGGCGCCAGCCGTGGCTTGGGCAAGAACGCCGCCCTGCACCTCGCCGCTCAGGGCGTGGACATCATCGGCACTTACAACAGCCGCGCCGACGAAGCGCAGGCACTGGTCAAAGAACTGGAAAAACTCGGCGCCAAAGCCGTGATGCTGCAACTGGATGTCGGCCGCAGTGAAACCTTCGCCGCGTTCGGTGCGCAGGTTGAGCAGGCGCTGCAACAAACCTTCGAGCGCCAGCGTTTCGATTTTCTGGTCAACAACGCCGGGTTTGGTCTGCATGTCAGTTTCGCCGAGACCACCGTCGAGCAATTCGACATGCTGATGAACGTGCATTTCAAAGGGCCGTTCTTCCTCACTCAGCAACTGCTGCCACTGATCAACGATGGTGGGCGGATCATCAACGTCTCCAGCGGTCTCGCGCGTTTCAGCATTCCGGGCGCCAGTGCTTATGCGGCGATGAAAGGTGCGATTGAAGTCCTGACCCGCTATCAGGCCAAAGAGCTGGGCTCACGGCATATCACCGTGAATACCCTGGCACCGGGCGCCATTGAAACCGACTTCGGCGGTGGCACCGTGCGCGACAATGCGGCAGTGAATGCAATGGTTGCCGAAAACACCGCGCTGGGTCGTGCCGGCCAGCCGGATGACATTGGAGGCGCGCTATCACTGCTGCTGTCGCCGGGGGCGCAGTGGATCAACGGGCAACGGGTTGAGGCATCCGGCGGGATGTTTCTCTAACCCCCAACTCACTAAAAATCTGTTGGTGATAGCCTTTGTGGCGAGGGGATTTATCCCCGATGGACTGCGCAGCAGGCCCCTCTTTTCTGGATCAAAAGAAGGTCCGCTGCGCGCCCCATCGGGGATAAATCCCCTCGCCACAGGTTTTATATTCACCACAGTTTTTATTGACCCTCACAGATGTGGCGGGTCATGAAGCGTTCACGCAGCACGTCATAGCCCCAGTGATACACGTAGGTGTACGGCAGGAAGAACAGCAACACGCCGATGTCGAGCAAGAACGCCTGCCACAGACTGACCGACAGCCACCACGCAATCAGCGGCACGCCCATCACGATCAAACCACCCTCGAACAACAACGCGTGCACCACCCGCACCCAGCCGTTGTGCGCGATGTTCATGCGCTCAAGCATGCGGTCGAAGAAGCGGTTGAACACCACGTTCCAGGCCAGCGCCAACATGGCGATCAACACCGTGACCGCGCCCATGTCGAGCAGCGGTTTTTGCATGATCCACGCCAGTAGCGGCGTACAGATAATGATCGCCAGCAGTTCGAAACCGATGGCCTGGAAGATACGTTCAGTGATGGACTTGTTGGCAGTCATGACCTGACTCCTTGAGTGAAGATGGTTGCCATGATCCATCCTCACGCCGATACTTCATAACCAATAACCATCGATCAAGGCGATAGTTCATGGCTTCGCAAGAAGTGCTGTTGGCGTTTGTTCAAGCAGCAACGCAGGGTTCGTTTTCCGCGGCGGCGCGCAAGCTGGGGCGCAGTCAGTCGACCATCAGTGCGGCGGTGGCGAGTCTTGAAATCGATTTGGACCTGGTGCTGTTCGACCGCAGCAGCCGCAAGCCAACCCTGACCCCGGCCGGCCACGTCATGCTGCAACGGGCCGAGGCGATTCTGGCGGCCAACAGCCGTCTGGAAATGACTGCGCGGCAATTGGCCCAGGGCGTTGAGCCGAAGCTGACCGTGGCACTGTCCGACACCTATCAATCGGCGCGTTTCGAAGCGGCGCTGGTCGAGTTCGAGCAGCGTTATCCGGATCTGGAGCTGGAATGCCTGATTGCCGAATGTGATGACTTGATCGAACTGGTCCAGCGCGGCCGAGCGCATCTGGCTTTTGCCGAAATGCAGGAGCATTACCCGCCGGATCTGGTGACTTCGACCGTCGCCGAACGCACCGATATCGCCTTGTTCGTCAGCCGTGAACACCCGCTGACAACGCTGAAACACATCGATCAGGCCCTTCTGGAACAACATCGCGAGCTGCGCCTGGCGACCATCGTCAATCCGTACGACAGTCGCGCAAAGGGCCGTGTGTGGTCGGCGCCGAGCTACCTGATGCTGATGGAAATGGCTGAAATGGGCTTCGGCTGGGCACCGCTGCCGCGTTGGCTGGTGGGGCGTTTCGGCAATGACACGCTGGTGGAACTGAACGTGCGCGGCTGGCCGAAACCGGTGTTTGTCGATGCGTTGTGGTCGCGGCTGTATCCGCCGGGGCCGGCGGGGAGTTGGTTGCTGAGCAAAATGCTGGAATAGGCGGTGACCCCATTCGCGAGCAGGCTCGCTCCCACAGGGGAATGCACTCCAAATGTGGGAGCGAGCCTGCTCGCGAAGGCGTCAGCCCAGACAACCGATCAAGCCGCTTCGATCGCTGCCGGCCGGTTCACCTGAAAATACTCATGCAATCCACGCATCGCCGGCAATTCCAGCGCCTGCGCCGCATAACACAATCCCACCCGCCGGGTCGGCGCCGGCAGATGCAGAGCGCGCACCGCCACTCGCGCATGCCCGTTCACCAGCGACTGCGGCAACATCGCCACGCCAACCCCGGCCGCGACCATGTGCAACGCCTGGTGCAAAGACCCGGCATGCCCCGCCACCGCCTCCGGCGAGCGTCCATACAACGCCATCAAGCGTTGATGCGATGGATGTTGCGGGCAGGTGATCCAGTCCTCAATCGGCGCCCAACCGGACTGCGCCGATGCCAGCGGATGCCCCAGCGGCAGCGCCAGCACATAGGGTTCTTCCCACAGCGGTAGAAACAGTTCGTCCTCGCAGCACATCTCTTCGACCGCCAGGCGACCGTCACCGATGCAGCCCTCCTCCAGCGTCAGCAGCAAGTTCGGCAACGCCTGATGCGCCATGCGCACGAACGCTTCGATATGACTGGCGGCAACATCGCCCTCGATGCCCAGTGTCAACGGCGCACGATTTTCCCGGCCACGAAACATCCGGCTCAACGCCTCAGCTTCCGCCACCATCCGTCGCGCCTGCGGGTACAACAGCCGCGCCTCAGCGCTGACCTCGACCCCGCGCGGCTGCCGCACGAAAAGCGCCGCGCCGAGTTCGTCTTCCAGCTGCTTGATCGTTACCGACAGCGTCGGCTGACTGATGAACAAGCGTTGCGCTGCGGCGGTGATGTTGCGTTCTTCGAACACCGCGAGGAAGGCTTTGAGATGGCGGATATCCATAGACGATTCCGATAGCTGACAGAGAAATAAGGCATTTTTCAGCCTCGAAAGGGCTAAATATACTGCCCCCATTCGTCAGTCATTTGAAATTCTTATTTCAGGAGTTCGACCATGAGCAAGCCATTGATCATCATCACCGGAGCCAGTTCGGGCATCGGCGAAGCCACTGCACGCCGCTTGAGCGCAGCTGGCCACCCACTGTTGTTGCTGGCGCGCCGCGTTGAACGCCTGCAAGCGCTGGAGCTGCCGAACAGCCTCAGCCGTCAGGTCGACATCACCGATCGCACTGCGCTGCTCGCCGCAGTGGCTGAAGCAGAAGCTCGCTTCGGCCCGGCCGACGCGCTGATCAACAACGCTGGCGTGATGCTGCTGGGGGCGATGACCGAGCAGGATCCGGCGCAGTGGGAGCAGATGCTCGACGTCAATGTGAAGGGTCTGCTCAACGGTGTGCACGCGGTAGTGGCCGGGATGGTCGAGCGTAAACACGGGACGATCATCAACGTCAGCTCGGTGGCCGGGCGCAAGACGTTCCCCAATCATGTGGCGTATGTCGGCACCAAGTTTGCCGTGCATGGCTTGTCGGAAAACCTGCGTGAAGAACTGGCACCGCACAACGTGCGCGTGACCACGATTGCGCCGGGGGCGGTGGAGACCGAGTTGCTCAGCCACACCACTGATGAGGCGATCAAGACCGGTTATCAGGCGTGGAAGCAGGAGATGGGCGGTACGGTGTTGAGTGCCGAGGATGTGGCGACGGCGATTGCCTATGCGTATGAGCAGCCGCAGGGCGTGTGTATCCGCG
Source organism: Pseudomonas sp. NPDC087598 (assembly GCF_044743525.1). Lineage (NCBI taxonomy): Bacteria > Pseudomonadati > Pseudomonadota > Gammaproteobacteria > Pseudomonadales > Pseudomonadaceae > Pseudomonas > Pseudomonas sp. NPDC087598. The sequence goes on from NZ_JBIUWQ010000058.1 coordinate 37,790, forward strand.
AGATCGTCATGGCCGCGACCCGCCAGCAAGCCTGATGTTTTGATGTTGGCTTGACTGGCCCCTTCGCGAGCAGGCTCGCTCCCACAGATGATCTCATTCCAAATGTGGGAGCGAGCCTGCTCGCGAAAGGGTCGGCACTGCCATTGAAGGTTTCGGATCAATCCAATTGCGACAGGCGCGCCTCGATAAACCGCCGCTCCGGCTCTTGCCGAGTCAGCTCCAAGGCTCGCCGATACGCCGCCCGCGCCTCCTCCACCCGACCCAACTGCCGACAGAATTCCGCCCGCGCCGAATGCGCCAGGTGGTAATCCTGCAAATCGCCGCGATCCAGAATCCCCTCAATCAAGCGCAACCCGGCCAACACCCCGTCACGCTTGGCCACTGCCACTGCACGGTTCAACTCAATCACCGGCGACGGCACCGCCCGCAACAGCACGTCATACAGCCCGACGATCTGCTGCCAATCCGTCTCCTCGGCCGTCGGCGCTTCGGCATGCACCGCCGCAATCGCCGCCTGCAAACAATACGGCCCGAACCGTCGCGTGGTCAGCGCCCGCTCCACCAGCGCACAACCTTCGGCAATCAGATCGGTGTCCCATTGCGCACGATCCTGATCATCCAGCAGCACCAGTTCACCACTGGGCGAAGTGCGCGCCGACCGTCGCGACTCATGCAGCAGCATCATCGCCAACAGCCCCATCACTTCCGGCTCCGGCAGCAACTCCATCAACAAGCGCCCCAGCCGGATCGCTTCACGCGTCAGATCTTCGCGGGTCAACTCAGCGCCGACCGACGCCGAATACCCCTCGTTGAACACCAGATAAATCACCCGCAACACACTGTCGAGGCGCTCGGGCAGTTCGCTCAGGCTCGGTACTTGATAGGGGATTTTCGCGTCACGAATCTTGGCTTTCGCCCGCACGATGCGCTGGGCAATCGCCGCCGGCGCCGAGAGAAACGCCCGGGCGATTTCTTCGGTGGTCAGGTCGCAGACTTCACGCAGGGTCAGCGGCACTTGCGCATCCGCCGCCAGTGCCGGGTGACAACAGGTGAAGATCAGCCGCAGGCGATCGTCTTCCACGTCTTCGCCACTCCAGTCGGACTGTTCCAGCTCTTCAAGTTGCGCCAGCAGCAGCGGTTGCGAAGCCTTGAAGCGCGCCCGTCGGCGCAACACATCAATCGCCTTGAAGCGCCCGGTGGACACCAGCCAGGTGCGCGGGTTGTCGGGCACGCCGTCGCGCTGCCAGCGCTCGACCGCGACGAAGAACGCCTCATGCAAGGCTTCTTCGGCGAGGTCGAAATCGCCGAGCAGGCGAATCAGCGTTGCCAGAATCCGCCGTGAGTCTTCGCGGTAGACCTGCTCGACCCGCGCCCTGACCTCAGACATTCAACTGCCGCACGGGACGCACTTCGACACTGCCGACCCGGGCCGCCGGAATGTTCCCGGCGACCTGAATCGCTTCGTTGAGATCCTTGGCATCGATCAGGTAGAACCCGGCCAACTGCTCCTTGGTTTCAGCGAACGGACCGTCGGTGATCGACAGTTTGCCGTTACGCATGCGCACGGTGGTCGCAGTCTGCACCGACTCAAGCGCTTCGGCGGCAACCATCCGCCCGCTGCCTTGAATCGACTCGGCGTAGGCCCAGCATTCAGCGTCTTCCGGGCTGTCGGGCGAGGAATGCAGCAGGCGTTCATCGCTGTAGACCAGGCATAGATATTTCATGGCGTTCTCCCGATTCGAACGGATCAACTATGGCTGAAGATCAGGGTTGCACATCAAACAGGGTGGCGCCGCTCATCGGATCGAACGGCGCCGACCAGTGCTCATGGACGATCCGCCACTGCCCACCGACTTGCCGATAGCAGGCGGTGACGCGCATCCAGCAACTTTGGGTTTCGCCCTTGTCATTGGTGCCGCCGCAATTGGCCACCCAGTGGGCGAAAGCGATGTTGTCGGCACTCTCGATGGCGATTTCGTGGAATTCGAAAATGTGCGGGCCGGGGCACATTTCCATGCATGCCACCCAATGCGCGCGGTAGGCCGGTTTGCCCTTGAATTGCGGGGCCTTGATCGCGTCGAAGGAAACGATGTCGTCGGCGTACAGCGCCATGACTTTCTCGACGTCCTTGGTCATGACGGCTTCGCGGTAGGTATTGATCAGGGTCTGAATATCGCTTTGTGCGCTCATGGTGTTCTCCGTGGTTTTTGTTGTGAAGACACCTTTAGTCGCTCGGAGGATGGACGGATCGACAGACGAAACAAAAAATTTCCGCCGCAGACAAAATCGCTAGAATCCGAGGCTCATCTTTGTAGGAAAAAGGAAATTCCCGTGTCAGCCCAACTCGTGCCGTACGACAGCCTGAACGCTTTACAGCGTCAGCAGGTCGAGGCGATTGAGATCCATCCCGAGCAGATCAAGTTTTCCGGCGACATTCACGGCGCCCTGCACACCTTGCTGTCGAAACCCGGCCCGGGCGTGAAAGGCTTTGCGCTGTTGGCCGATGACGTGCCGGTGGCGTTCCTGTTGCTCAAACGCCCGCCGGTCTTGCCCGCCTGGGCCGACGAACACAGTGCCACGTTGCATGCGTTGCAGGTCGATCATCGCGCCCAGGGCAAGGGTTACGGCAAGGCATGTCTGCAAGCGCTGCCGCAAGTTGCGCGCGAGGCATGGCCGCAGATCAAGGGACTGGAGTTGTCGGTGGATGCCGACAACGACGCCGCCATCGCGCTGTACGCCAAATACGGCTACGTCGACAGCGGCGAAGCGTACAAGGGTCGAATCGGTTACGAGCGGCGTATGGGACTGTTCTTTTAAGTCATCGAGGGGATACACGATGATCGATTCAATCGAAGCACTGGAAGCTATTTACGGATTGCCTCACGAACGTGCGGTGCGCAAGCAGATCACCTTTCTCAACGACGACTATCAGGCAATGGTCCGCGTCTCGCCCTTGGTGGTGGTCAGCTCGGTCGGCGCCGATGGCCTCGACAATTCACCGCGTGGCGATGCGCCGGGGTTTGTGCGGATCATCGACGAACGCACACTGGCCCTGCCGGATCGCCCGGGAAACAACCGCATCGATACCTTGCGCAATGTCCTGCACGATCCACGGGTGTCGCTGCTGTTCATCATCCCGGGGATTGGCGAGACCTTGCGGGTCAATGGCACGGCGCAGATCAGCGCTGATCCGGAGTTGCTGGAAAGCTTTGCGGTGAATGGCAAACCGGCGAAAACCGTGTTGCTGGTGACGGTGGAAGCAGCGTTCTTTCATTGCTCGAAAGCGTTTGTGCGCTCCGATGCGTGGAACCCTGAAACGCATTTACCGCGTTCGGCGTTGCCGACGGCCGGGGCCTTTCACAAGCGCTTGAATGACGGTCAGTTCGATGCGGACAGTTACGACCGCGAAGCGCCAAAAAGGGTGCTCGACACGCTCTACTAAACGCGGAACTACAAACAACGCAGAACCCTGTGGGAGCTGGCTTGCCAGCGATGACGTCGGCACATCCAACATTGATGTCGACTGACCAACCGCTATCGCTGGCAAGCCAGCTTGTATGCTGGTACTTGAAGGGAGGAGAAGGGACAAAGCCAGATTCTGACTGTTGACGCAGTACAGATCCGTGGGAGA